>JAFDVT010000629.1 GCA_018268875.1 Acidobacteriota bacterium | reverse complement strand
TTCCACCACTTCCTGAATGACGTTGTCGTACGGACGCTGGCGCGGCTTTTGGCCGTCCGTCCGCCACACCGAACAGAACGAACAGTGTTTGGAACAGCCGCGAACCGTCTGCACCGACGCCCACATGTAGCTGTCCTTGGGCATCAGATCCCAACGGGCGTGCTGGAACTTTTCCGGATCGACGCGGCCGCCGTTGTAGATCCGCTCGGGATTACCCGCGCGAATCGCCTGCAAGGCTTGG
This sequence comes from Acidobacteriota bacterium, assembly GCA_018268875.1. Lineage (GTDB taxonomy): Bacteria > Acidobacteriota > Terriglobia > Bryobacterales > Bryobacteraceae > F-183. The sequence continues at coordinate 2,565 of JAFDVT010000629.1, read as the reverse complement.
CCCCAGGCGATGTCGCCGTCGCCTTTGACGACGACGTGCGCGCCTCCCCGCTCAAAGGCTTCTTCGGGGTACAGCGTCGGATGCACGCCGCCAAATACGACGGTGGCGCCACGCTCGCGGGCGATGTTGCCCACCACGTAGCCGCGCAGAGCGTTGCCCGTGTGCATGCCGATGCCAACAATGTCGCCCGGCGCGATCGTCGATGGATCCAACTGTTCCAGAGTCTCGTCGACAATCACCGGATCGCCGAAATCCGCGGGTGTCGCGGCGGCGATGACGTATAACCAGCGAGGCGTGATAACGGCCGTTCCAAAAGCGGTGTCGCTGGGATTAATGATGTGAACGCGTGCGGTCGGAATGACGGCCTCCTGCCGGAATTTACAGGTTTCGAGGCACGTTAAAAAGACGTTACCTAGACGTCACATGCTATCACACCACCACCCCATCACTGCTACTGCTGCTGTTGTTGCTGCTGTTGCTGGCGGATCGTGTCGAACACCTGCATCGGTGCGCGCGACGCCTGGGCGGGCCGTCCAGCGGGCGTACCGCCGTTCCCGCCGGCCTCTTTTACCGCGTAGGGAAACGCCGCGTCGGGCTTCTGCGGACCGTCCACCGGCTGCACATTGACGTGAACCGTCATTTCCTCGGCGGCCGCGCCCCGGAACAGACCCTTGGTCGGAGGCACGTCGAAATAATCCCGGCCCACCGCGCAGCGAATGTGGCGATCGCCGACCGTGCGGTTGTTGGTGGGGTCAAAACCGACCCAGCCCAAACCGGGCAGCATCGCCTCCACCCAGGCGTGGGAAGCCTCCCCGGCCCGCGCGCGTGCCTGCCCCTCGCCGCCGAACTCCTTTGGCGCGACGTAGCCGGACACGTACCGGCACGGGATCCGCAACTGCCGTACCAGCGTAATCATAATGTGCGCGAAATCCTGGCAGACGCCTTTGCCGTTCCGCAGCGCATCGTCGATGGGCGAATCCACCCGCGTCGACAGCGGCAGGTACTGAAAGCTCTCGTAGATGCCGGTGTTGATCTGGCGCAGCACGGTCATCGGGTCGTCCCGGCGCACGACGTGGAGCTTTGCGGCCAACTCCACCAGCCGTGGGCTCGGCTGGGCATAATGGCTGGGCATCAGCATTTCCCAGTAATCGTCGCGAGCCACGATCTGGTCGATCTCCTCCCACGCCGACGGCGCGACCGAATCCGGCCACGTCAGGAACGGCTGCACTTCCACCAGTGAATTGGTCGTGATCGCGAGATCCGAATGGCGGTTGGGGACGTTGAAGTGATGGACCGTGTTGCCCAGGTGGTCGCGATATTCGAACACCCGCACACGCGGCGTGACTTCGATTTCAAACGACATGCAGTGCTGCGTCCATTCGGTGCGCGGGCAGAGGCGGACTTCCATGATCGTTTCGCTCACGGGTTCCGAATACTGGAACTTGGTGTGGTGCTGAATCGAATAGTACATGGTTACGCGCTGAGCGCCTCCTCGATCGTGTAGTCGATGTAGGTTCGCTGCACGGCGACGTGGATGTCGTCGCACTGTTTCTGTATTTCCTGCAGCTTGCGGTGGATGCCTTCGGCCATCACCTCTTCGATCTGGATGTACTGCAACGACGCCTGCAGACGTCCCACCAGGCGGCGCGTACGTTCGTCCAGCTCGCCCGGTCCGGTGAGCGCGCTGAGCGCCGTCGAGACGCGATCCACCGAGAACCGCACCGAGTGGGGGAACTTGTCGTCCAGCAGCATGAACTCGGCGGCCCAGTCCGGACGAACGTCGGCCGTATGCGCGCGGCAATAGGCTTCAAACGCCGTACAACTGCGCAGCAGAGCGATCCATTCCAAATGTTCCTGCGGATAGCGGAAGTGGACGTCCAGCAGCGTCGCGGTGTTCGTCGCGCGTTCCAGGAACCGGCCGATGCGGATAAACTGCCAGGCCTCGTTGTGGCTCATCGTCGAGTCCGTGATGCCCTGAAACAGGTGCACACCCTCGTCGACCGACATCAGGAACTCTAGCGGGATGGACTTGCGCCGGTCCGCCGCTTGCCGTCGCACCAGGTGGTACAGGCGGTTCAACTGCTCCCACATTTCCGAGCTGATCTGGTTGCGAACCTGCCGGCAATTCTCGCGGGCGTTCTGCATCGACGAGACGATGGAGGACGGAAAGTCCGGGTCGTACAGCAGCGTGCGCGTCAGGCTGCCGGTGTCGACGGCGGGAAGCTTTTCGGTCTCAATGCCCAGGCTTTCCAGAATGCGCTTCCAGCGGTCCTCCGGCGTAAGCTTGGTCTGGTCCAGAATGAGGTTCAACTGGACGCCGACAATGCGCGCGGTATGCTCGGCGCGCTCCAGGTAACGGGCCATCCAGTACAGCGAATCTGCGACTCGGGAAAGCATATATGGTTATCCGTGCAGGACCCAGGTGTCTTTGCTGCCGCCGCCTTGCGACGAGTTCACCACCAGCGAGCCCTTGCGCAGCGCGACGCGCGTCAGTCCGCCGGGCACCACCGTCACATTCGTGCCGTCGTAGAGCACGTACGGACGCAGGTCGATGTGGCGAGCCTC
>JAFDVT010000628.1 GCA_018268875.1 Acidobacteriota bacterium | reverse complement strand
TAGGCATTGATGTCGAAATACTGTTCCGGAGTGCGTCCGCCGGACGGCGCCTGGTTAGCGACGTAGCCGTTCACGATGTCGGGCTGGCAGCGTCCCCAAACACCTTGGCAACTGGTTCCAGCGACACCGTAGTGCACACCGGTACGCAGAGTCAGGATGCCATTGGAATGCCATCCGCCGACGATCATGTCCAGACCGCGGTTTATGGTGTTGCCGAATTGCTTGCCGCGTCCAAACGGGAGATCCCAGTTGAACGACGTGGTAAAGCTGTGGCGGATGTCCCACGATGCGCTGGCGTAGCCGGAGCCCCAGTTGCTGGGGTCGGGGAAGCCGAGGTTCGAGGAACCGCTGAGCGGAGTTCCCGCGTTGGCGAGCGCATGGCTCCAGGTGTAGGCGGTCATGAACTGCAAGCCGCGGGAGAAGCGCTTTTCGAGCTTCGCCTGGCCGGCCGCGTAGTTGCCGAAACCATTGGAGACCGTCATCGACAGACCGGTGCCAACCGAACCGCAGGTAGGCGGCGGGCAGGCGGCGTTGATGTAACGCGTCGAGTCCGCCGTGATCGCGGTGTTGGTGGTGCCGATGTTGAGATAGGTGTCGGTGTTGCCCAGGATCAACTGGTGCGCCTGGTGGTTACCCGTGTAGCCCAATTCCAACGCCATGTCCCAGGGGAGTTCGCGCTGCACCATGAAGTTCCACTTGTGAACCATGGGATTGCGGAAGTTCTTCTGGATGCCACGGAACTGGATGGCGGCGTTGAGAGCGAACGGATCGATCGGGAAGCCACCGGTAAGCCCGTTGGTGAAGAACTGGCAACCGTTGCAAGCCGGATCGTTGACGCCGACAAACTGGGACAGGCCCAGAGTGCGGGTCATCGTGATCGTGGAGTTGAAGGGGATGCCTTCGCCGCGGTTCGGGCTGCCGCCCTGGTTTTCTTCGCCACCGTAGAAGATGCCGTAACCGACGCGGATCACGGTCTTCGGCGTCACCTGGTAGGCGATGCCGATGCGCGGACCGAAGTCGTACTTATCCCACGGGATGAGGTACTTCGAAACATTGCCGCGATCCACCTTGACGTTGGGGAACAACGTCGCAAAGTTCGGCGGCAACGGAGAATCCTGCTGCTTGCCCTTGGGGATGTACAAGGTCATCGTCTGCAGGTCGAAGTTCGCCTGGCGCCCAAAGCGTTCGGCGATCGGCGAAAACAGTTCGTAGCGCAGGCCGATGTTGATGGTCAGCTTGCGGTTCACCTTCCAGTCGTCCTGCACGTAACCGGCCCAGGATACTTTCTGGGACGAGATGAAGTTGGCAGTGGAAATCGACGCGTTGTCGATCTGGCCGAGCAGAGCGGACGCGATGGCGTCGCCCGTGCTGGCGGCCACCGTCGGACCCAGCGAGGAGGCGCGGGCGGACGGGAACGCGGTCTGGTTGTTGGTGTAGTTGATGATGCCGTGCGGGGCGGGCACCTGGAAGAACGGGAACTTCACGTCGCGGAATTCGGCGCCCATCTTGATGGCGTGCGAACCCTTGCTGATGGCGACGTTCTGGACGAAGTCCCACACGTTGTTGTATTCGAGTGTCGGGCTCCACTGGGAACCACCGAATGCGGTGTAGTTGGTGGCGCCGAAGTACGGCAGACCGCCATTGCCCGTATACGCCTTGGTCGGGTTGTAACCGCCGATGCCGAACTCCTTGAAGAGGTCCTTATCAGGGTTTGCGCCGACGCGCGACGTGACGAGGCGAGTGAAGCTGGCGCGGGTTTCGGCGACGATCGTCGGCCGCCACACGCGCGTGTAGCTGATCTGCGCGTTGCGGTTCAAGTCGATTTCGCCGGCGCCGGCAAAGCCGCTGGCATCGAGCGCGCCGGGGAACGGCGGCGTGCTGGTCTTGTTGGTGTTGCCCCAGCTGAGCGAACCAAAGAGCTGATCCTTGTCGCTGAGGCGGAAGTCGACGCGGGCGTCGCCCTGGTCGGTCTTCTGCTTGCCCGGCGTGTTGTAGAAGAAGTCAGCGGAAGGCTGGCTGCCGGTGATGATCGCCTGATTCGGATCCGGGAACAGTTGCAGGATCTTCGCAAACGCGGGATCCATGCGGCTGGCCGGGATCAGGTTGCCGGCAAACGCCTGGCGCGAAATCGGCGCGGTGGCGGGTCCGACCGTGGAGAGCGGATCGAAAATCATGCCCTTCACAAAGCTGATGGGGTTTCCGTTGATGTCGGTGCCGGTAGCGCTGGCGCCAAGCAGGCTGCTGAAGTCGCCGCGCTTCATCGCGCCGGTGGGCACGGTGGCGGTGCTATTGGAAAAGCCGAGGCCCTGGATGCCGCCCGAAGAGGCGATGCGGGTGCCCTGGTAATCGCCAAAGATAAACAGGCGGTTCTTGATGATGGGAGCGCCCATGGTCGCGCCGAACTGGTTCTGCGCGAACGGTCCTTTGGCGCGGGCCGAACGGTTGTTGGTCCAGCTGTTGGCGTTGAGCGCGCGGTTCTGCAGGATTTCGAAGACGCTGCCGTGCACCTGGTTGGTGCCCGACTTCAGGTTGACGTTCACCACGGCGCCGGCCGCGCG
>JAFDVT010000627.1 GCA_018268875.1 Acidobacteriota bacterium | reverse complement strand
CGTGCGGCAGCGCTGCCGGTTCGGCGGCGATGTCGATCTTGCCAGTAATCCCGAAGGCTTCGAGCACGGCGTTCAGCGTCTCGACCGTGGTGGTTTCGTCGATCGCGATGCCGATGGCGTCGGTGCCCACCGGACGCAGGTTGGTCTTGCGCGCGGCCGCGGCCTCAATAATTTCCCGCTGCCGGCCGGGCGTCTGGACCGTGATGGTGTCGAAGAACGATCCTACTTCGACGCCCAGCGCCTTTGCGAGAGCGGCGGTCTTGCGGCGGATCGCCGAGGCAATGGACTTCAAGCCTTCCGGCCCGTGATAGACCGCGTACATCGACGCGATCACGGCCAGCAGCACCTGCGCCGTACAAATGTTCGAGGTCGCCTTTTCGCGGCGGATATGCTGTTCGCGAGTCTGCAAGGCGAGGCGGGAGGCACGGTTGCCACGAGCGTCGATCGACACACCGACCAGACGTCCCGGCAGATAACGCTTGCAGCTTTCTTTGACGGCCATGTAGGCGGCGTGCGGACCGCCGTAACCCATCGGGACGCCGTAGCGCTGCATCGAACCGACGGCGATGTCCGCGCCGAGTTCGCCCGGGGGCGTCAACAGCACCAGGGCCAGCGGATCGGCAGACATCGCGGTGAGTCCGCCCTGGGCGTGGACCTGCGCGATCGCTTTACGGAAGTCGAGGATCCGGCCGCTCGAGCCGGGGTACTGGAACAAGGCTCCGAAGACGTTTTCGATGGGCTCGGTGGGGTCGCCCGTGATGACAGTCCAGCCAAGCGGTTCGGCGCGTTGGCGAACGACGGCGAGCGTCTGGGGGTGGACGTCCTGGTCGACAAAAAAGCGGTTGGATTTGGAGGTCGCGCCGCGCTTGCAGATGGCCATGGCTTCGGCGCCGGCGGTGGCTTCGTCCAGCAGCGACGCGTTGGCGACATCGAGCCGCGTGAGGTCGGTGATCAGCGTCTGGTAGTTGAGCAGAGCCTCCAAACGGCCCTGGCTGATTTCCGGCTGATAGGGCGTGTAAGCGGTGTACCAGGCGGGGTTTTCGAGGATGTTCCGAAGGATGACCAGCGGCAGGTGCGTACCGTGGTAGCCCATGCCGAGCAGCGACGTGAACACCTGGTTCTTGGCGGCGATGGCGCGGATGGCGGCTAGTGCCTCGGTTTCGCTGAGGCCTGGCTGGCCCAGGTCCAGCGGATGTTTCTGGCGGATGGAATGAGGAACGGTTTGCGCGATCAGGTCCTGCATCGAGGCCGCGCCGACGGTGGCAAGCATGGCCTGGATGTCGCTGGGGGAAGGGCCGATGTGGCGGCGGGTGAAATCGAGGACGCCGGTGACGGCGTTGGTGTCGGTGACCGGGGAAAGAGTGGGTACGACGGCGACGGACGACGAAGGCATGGCACGTTCCTTTGCTGCCCCCTCTGTCTTGGTTGCCTGAGAGTGTTATCCCGTCGGCGAGCCTGTTTCAGGCTACTTTCCAGAGTGCTGCAAGGCGGAGCGTAACGCGGTCCTTTTGCCTGAGAGATTCCGGGGCGGTTGCTCCTTCGGCGCCGGTTGATTTGTGGAAAAAACCGGTCTCTCCCGCGCGTGCCTTCTTAAGTTCAGTTCGACTGTAGCGCGGAAGCGGTTCGTGTGGCAAGTAAGCCGGGACCTTAGAGGGCAGTTGGTCCAAAGGCGCCGCGATGGACCTTGAAGAATACGATGACTGTCGCAAAATGGAAGTCATGGACTGCCGTCCGGCCTGCGCGGCCTGCTGCATCGCTCCTTCCATCTCGTCGCCGATTCCAGGGATGCCACAGGGTAAGCCTGCCGGGGTCCGTTGCGTCCAACTCGACGACGCGAACCGGTGCCGCCTCTTTGGACTCCCCGAACGTCCCGAGGTCTGTTCCAGCCTGCAACCTTCCTTCGAAATGTGCCGCGCGTCGGCGGAAGAAGCGTATGCCGGCTTGATTTTGCTCGAATCTCTCACGTTCCCGGGAACCGGACGTTCGCCTGGCGCGTAATTCCGGCATTATGCTGGCGTTCCTGCTTGTGCTCCTCTCCGCCGATAGCGACGATCCCAACGAAATCATCAGCCGCATGGCCGCCAATGTCGAGGCTTCGCTCGAAGCGAGGCGGCAGTACGTCTACAAACAAAAAGTGAACGCGAAGCTTGTACGGACCAATGGCCAGCTGGCCCGTGTCGAACGGCGCGAATACACCGTCACTCCGAAAGAAAAGAACACGGAAAAGCATCTGGATTCACTTGCCGGCGAGTACCACAAGAGCAAGAAGGAAATCATTCCGTACGACAAAAAGGGCTTCGAGGCCAAGGGCATGGACATCGACGGCGGGATCATGGAAGACCTGATCGACGACTTGGTAGACGATAAAAAGTCGCGCGATGGCATTCCGCACAACCTGTTTCCGATCGACCGGAAGGACCTGGCCGCTTACCGCTATACATACGCCGGAACGATCGAGGTGAAAGGGCGAAAGGCGCACCGCATCGCCTACGCGCCGATTCCCCGGAAGGAACGTTGCCCCGATAAAAAAGGCGAAGACGGTGGTGACAACGACGATTGCCCATGGCGGCCCTGGAAAGGCGAGGTTGTGGTCGACGCCGAGGAGTTCCAGCCCGTGCGCATCTATTCCGATCTGACGTTCAAGATGCCGTGGGCCGTCAAGGCCTTTCTGGGTACCAACATCCAGCAAACCGGGTTTGCCGTAAGTTTTACGCGGGTTGCGCCCAATGTCTGGTTCCCGGCGACGTATGGCACCGAGTTCCGCGTGAACCTCCTGTTCGGCTACAAACGCGTCATCACGATGGCGCTCGATTCGAGCGATTTCCGGCGCACGTCCGCCACCTCCGAGATCCAGTTTTCGACGGAGGAAACTGCCAAGCGGTGATGATTTCTGCTATTCTCGATCTAGATTGGTAGTTATGAATTCAGCCGACCGTCATTCCGTAGAAACCAAGTACGACGCCACCGTCCGCGAAGATATTGAGTTTTTCCGTTCCAAGGCGCTGGAATTCAGCGAAGGAAAGCTGGACGCCGACGCTTTCCGGCCGCATCGTTTGCGCCGGGGAATTTACACGCAGCGCCAGCCTGGCGTACACATGATCCGGACGAAGGTTCCGGGTGGGATTGTGACCGTCGCGCAGTGGCGGCGGCTGGCCGATGTGGCGAAAGAATTCGCCTACGGCAAGGCGCACCTGACGACGCGTCAGAACGTGCAGTACCACTTTGTGCCGCTGTTGCAGGTTCCGGACATGCTGCATCGCCTGGCCGATTTCCGGTTGACGACGCGCGAGGCCTGCTACAACACGGTTCGCAACGTTACCGCGTGCCCGTATGCGGGGCTGATCGCCGATGAGCCGTTCGACGTGCGCCCGTATGCCCGGGTTTGCGCGTTTGCGTTCCTGCACCAGTCGATGGCCGACAACCTGCCGCGTAAGTTCAAAATCGCCTTTTCGGGCGGCCACAACGATTCGATCGCCACCGACATCAACGACCTGGGTTTCCGCGCCGTGATCAAGGACGGCAAGCGCGGGTTCCGCGTGACGATCGGTGGTGGACTGGGTCCGCTGCCCAACGAAGCCGCGCTGCTCGACGAGTTCCTGCCCGACGACAAGGTTGTGAAGCGCGCCGAAGCGGTGATCCGCATTTTCGGCAAGTTCGGCAACCGGTCCAACAAGAACAAGGCCCGCCTGAAGTTCGTGCTCCGCGAACGTGGTCTGGACTGGGTGAAGGAACAGATCGAAATCGAGTACAAGGACATTCTGGAAAACGGCGGGGTTCCGGTCCCGACGACGATTCCGGACGGTTTCGGTGGATTTGAGTTCGACCCGGTGGGCCACAGCCGCAATCTGCCGATCCTGCAGCCGGCCGCCAAGCCCTCGCATCCGGGCTTTGACGAATGGGCGCGCACGAACGTCGAAACCGGCAAGGATCCGGCCTACGCGATCGTGACGGTGAAGATCGCGCAGGGCAACCTGACCGACGAACAGATGTACAAGCTGGCGGATATCTCCGAGCAGAACGCCGACGGTCTGCTGCGCTTGACGATGACGCAGAATCTGCTGATCGCCAACATTCCGGCGGCGAACGTCGCGCGGGTGTACGATGGCCTGGTGGCGATCGGATTGGCCGACGCCGGGGCTCGCGAAATCGACGACATCACCAACTGCCCGGGCGCGTATTCCTGCAACCTGGCGTTGACCAAGTCGATGAATCTGGGCGAGGCGCTGGCGGCTGTGGTCAAGAACGAACGTGACCCGCACGCGCGCAAGCTGCAGATCCACATCAGCGGTTGCCCCAATTCCTGCGGCCAGCACTGGACCGGCGACTTCGGCTTCTACGGCAATGCCCGCAAGATCGAGGGCAAGGAAGTGCCGTACTATCAAATGCTGCTTGGCGGCGGTTACGACGAGAACCGCATGATGCGGTACGGGTTCGCGATTCAGAGCATTCCAGCGCGATTCGCCACCGTGGCGATCCAACGCGTTCTGGAACATTACAAGCAGGACCGTCAGGAGGGTGAGACGTTCCGCCAGTATGTGACGCGCAACAAGGTGGAATTCTTCCGCAAGATGACCGCGGATCTGGCCAAGCCCGCCGAGACGTTCCCGGAGCTGTATCAGGACTGGGGTGACGATGTCGGCTACTCTCTCCAACTCGGCCGCGGCGAGTGCGCCGCCTAAAAAGCAGCTTGCACGAATTCCATCCGTAGACGCGCTACGTGGTCTTGTCATGATGATCATGGCAATCGACCACGTGCGCGACTTCTTTCACGCGGACGCGCTGCTGTTCTCGCCGACCGACCTGGACAAAACCAACGCCGCGCTGTTCCTGACGCGGTGGATCACACACTTATGCGCGCCGGTGTTCGCTTTTACAGCGGGCATCGGCGCTTATTATTGGTCGCGGCGGCACGGCCGTTCCGCCTCCGCGATGCTGGTGCGGCGCGGGCTGATGCTGGTGGTCCTGGAATTGACCGTGTTACGGTTCGCGCTCTTCCTGAACCATTTCTTCGACGCGCCGTTGTTCGTGACCGTGTTGTGGTCGCTGGGATGGTCCATGGTGGCGCTAGCCGCCCTGGTGTACCTGCCCATCCGCATCCTGACGGTGTTGAGCCTCGCCGTCATCGCTCTACACAACCTGCTGGACGGCATACAGGGCGGCCTGTGGTGGAAGATTCTGCATCAGCCGGGCGCCGAACAACTGCCGGGCATCGGACTGTTCATCGTCGCGTACCCGCTGGTGCCGTGGATCTTCATCATGTCCGCCGGCTACTGTTTTGGCCGCGTGATGGAACTGCCCGATCGCCGGGTGTGGATGCTACGGGTAGGCGCCGCGATGACGCTTGGATTCGTGGTTTTGCGGGCGATCAATCGCTACGGCGACCCCGTGCCATGGTCCACGCAGGCGAACGGGTTGACCTGGGCGTCGTTCCTGAACGCGAGCAAATACCCGCCGTCGCTTGATTTTGTATTGATGACGATGGGCCCGGCGCTGTTGATCCTGGCGCTGTTCGAGGGCATGCGGTTCGGGCCGGACAATCCGCTGTTGGTGTTTGGTAAGACGCCGCTGTTCTTCTTTCTCGGACATTTTTTGTTGGCGCATCTGCTGGCGTTTCCGCTGGCCTGGATTCGCTACGGCACCGTCGATTTTCTGCGCAACATCCAGCCCAACATGGGCGGCGACCTGAAGCTGTACCCGCCCGGCTACGGTTACTCGTTGGCCGGTACGTACGCCATCTGGCTCCTGGTGTTGGCCATCATGTATCCGCTTTGCCGCTGGTACCTAGCGGCTAGTGGCAGCCGAGGCCCTAGTGGCAGCCAAGGCAAGTAAAGCGGCGGCCGTGGCATACGACGCAGGTCGTCTTGTCGAGGCCGATTTTGCCACTCGTGTGCGTGTCCAGGAAGTCCG
>JAFDVT010000626.1 GCA_018268875.1 Acidobacteriota bacterium | reverse complement strand
GACGTAACGGTAAACGTGCAAACTGGCCCGCGCGTGGATTTCCAGTACGAGGGCGACGGGGTGGATCGCAAAACGCGTTCCAAGGTGGAAGAAGCGTGGGCTCACAGCAGCTTCGATTCGCTGCGCATTCGTTCGGCGACGACGGCGATTCGCGAAGGCTTCGCCAAGGATCGTTACTTTACCCCGGACGTGGATATTCGCGTCGATGCGAATGCGGCGGACCATAAGAAGCAAGTGGTGGTGAATGCGAAGCGTGGTCCGCGATATGACAGTGTCGAACTGGCGCTACGCGGGTCGAGCATGGAAAAGCAGGCGCTGGAGGAGATCGCGCCGGACAAGAATGCGCGGCGCGATCTGGCGGTTCACCTCGAAAAGATCGGACCCCGGCTGGAGCGTTTCTACCGGGATCGCGGGTACTTGGACGCCAAGGCGCGAACGCCGCGTGTGGTTCGTGAAGAACGCGTCCTGCGCATCGTGACGAGGGTGACCGAAGGCAAGCTGATCCGCATCGGGCAGGTGACGCATACCGGACACACCACGCTGAAGGACGCCGCGTTATACGAAGCGATCCTGCTGTACCCGAGCCAGGTGTACACGGCCGCCGATGTCGAGGCGGCAACCACGCGCGTCAACGATCTGCTGGCGAGCGAAGGCTACAACCAGGCGACCGTGGACGTTGATGTGAAGCGTTCCGGCGATCTGGTGGACCTGGCATTTGTGATCAAGGAAGGTCCGCAACGCGTCGTGAAAAGCATTCGCGTGGAGGGCAACCAACACGTCAGCGATAACCTGGCCCGTACCCAGGCGGGGCTGACGCCAGGCGAGATCGTTACGGAAGAGAAGCTGAATACCGCGCGTCGCAACCTCTATTCGACTGGCGCGTTCAACCTGGCGGACGTGGAAGTGCGGCCGCAGGATACGACGCGCACCACTGGCAGCGTGCCCTCCGACCTGGTGCTGAAGTTACGCGAAGTGCGGCCGTTTGAAGTTCGCTACGGCGTGTTGTACGACACCGAGCGTGGTCCCGGCGGAATTCTGGATTTGGCCAGCCGCAACATTCTAGGTTCGGCGCGCACGACGGGTATCCGTGGCCGCTACGATTCGCGCCTGCAGGAACTCCGCGCCTACTTTGAACAGCCCAGCTTGCTGCGCCTGCCGGTGAAGTTTGTAGGCACGGGTTTCTTCCGCCGCGAGTTGAACGATACGTTTATCACCGATCGCAAGGGCGGTTCGGCGTACCTGGAATACCGTTGGAGCAAGCCGTATTTGTTTAGCCTGGGATACCGCAACGAACAGGTGCACACGTTCGAGCGGAATCCCGATCCGTTGTTCCCCTTCGACATCCGTCTGCGGATCGCGCCTGTAACGGCGGGCTTTTCGCGCGATACCAGGGACGATCTGCTGGATGCCTCGCGCGGCAGCTTTACGTCGCACATTGCCGAATACGCGCCGTCGGTGTTTGGCAGCGAACTGCAGTACGCCAAGTACTTCGGGCAGTATTTCTACTATCGTTCGCTCGGCAAGCCGACGCTTGTGCCCTGGGCCAACGTGATGAAGAACCGCTTTGTATACGCGGGCGGCGTACGATACGGCATTGCGCAAGGCTTGTACGGCCAATCACTGGTGCCGAGCGAACGGTTCTTTGGTGGCGGTCCGAATTCGGTTCGCGGCTTCGGGCAGGACCGGCTAGGTCCGTTTTCCGGCGATTCACCAGTGGGCGGCGAATCGATCTTCGTCATCAACAATGAAATCCGGTTCCCGCTATACAAGTTCTTTGATGGCGTCGGCTTCAACGATATCGGCCAGGTGTACGAAAACTGGCGCAATTTCCGTCCCGGCGATCTGCGGTACACCGGCGGCGTCGGACTGCGGATGCGCACGCCATTCTTCCTGCTTCGCTTGGATTACGGCGTAGTGTTGAATCGCAAGCCTGGCGATCCCTTTGGCCGTTTGTATTTCGGTATCGGCCAGTCCTTCTAAAACCACTCACAATCGACCTTTTTTCCTGACGCGAAGGAACTTCCGGGAAGGTTCCGCCCGGCGCCAGCCGGGTGCCCATCGGCAGCCGGTAGATTCTGCACGCTATGCGTGTCAGATTTGCCGGAAGGCTCAAAAAGCTGGGAAATCTCGTAAGAATGGCCGTTTTTACGCACTTTGGCACAAAGGTTGCAATGTACATAGGCAACTGGCACGAGGCGGCCGATGCAGGCACAAATAGAACGCCCGGCCAGGACAACACTTGGAGAAAACGAATGCGTATCGCAAAAAATCTGGGACTGGCGGCATTTACCGCGGTCCTTGCTTTCACTCCGGCCTATGCCGATCAGTGGGATAAGAAAACCATTATCACGATCAATCAGCCAGTACAGATCCCGACGACAACTTTGCAGCCGGGCACGTACACGCTGAAACTTTTGGAATCTCAATCCAATCGTCATATTGTTACGGTCTGGGATCAGGACGGTATGCACCTGGTCACCACCGTGCTTGCCATTCCCAATTACCGTTTGCAGCCCACCGGCGATTCGCGCTTCAGTTTCTGGGAGACGCCGGCCGACCAGCCCAAGGCCCTTCGCGCGTGGTTCTATCCGGGCGACAACTTTGGCCAGGAGTTCGCGTATCCGAAAGATATGGCCAGCCG
>JAFDVT010000625.1 GCA_018268875.1 Acidobacteriota bacterium | reverse complement strand
GCATAACGTCGCCGACTTGAAAAAACGATCGCGCGGAAAACGCGCTATTGCCATGAGTGGCGTAAATACTGCCGTGTAAAGCCGGCTGGGCGCGCAGCGCGGTCAGGTGTGGGATCGACGGAAGAGGCGCGCCGAACTCGGACCCGTAGTAATTTCGCTCCGGGCGGAATTCCGTCACGATGGTCGCGCTGGTGCCCATCCGCGTATTCAGTTCTTTCTGCGCGTTGTTGTCGATCTGGTTGAACTGGACGTTTTCGTTTCGGCGAGCCTCGCCGCTTTCCGTATTCGTCTTGCCCAGAAGGTTCAGGTCAGGGCGCTTTTCGGGCGCTGGAGACGCGGGAACTGGCTTCGCGGCGTTGGCCTCGGCCGGCGGGGAAGGCGGGATCGGAACATGGGGACTAGGGATTTGCCCTACACGGAGCAAAATCCAGATTAAGACGACCTCATTCATCCAGTTGCAACTGTCAGTTTAGCGCATGGGTCCCCGCCTTCGAGTGTGGAAAGCGACAGGATTAAGATAGAAGATGGTGCAAACAGAGCGGCATCTACCGGTGGAATCGGGGTTACTGGAAGCGCAAGGGGCGCGACCGGCGTTGGCCGGCTTTTTCGTGTCGGGCCTGTTGCTTTCGTTCCTGGGCGCGATCCTGCCGGTTTGGGGCTACCACTACACGGAACTGTACATCCAGGTCGGCAACTACTTTGTCGCGTTCAACGGAGGACTGTTCCTGTCCAACCGGATCGCGGAACGGCTTTTGCTGAAGACAGGCATACGCTGGTGCCTGATCGCTTCCTGCGTGGCGTCGTGCCTGGCCATGCTTTGGCTGGCGTGGTTCTCTCCTCCCTTCCCTGCTCCCTACCGGCTGGCAGGGTTACTGGTGCTCGGGTTCGGGGCAGGCTTATTGCATTCTGCAATATTCCAAGCCATCGGCCCGATCTACCGTCACGACCGCGCGGCCACCGTCAACATTGCGGGAATCTTCTTCGGACTCGGTTGTCTTTCGATGGCCCTGCTGGTGGCGGGGACGTATTACGTGTACAACGTGCAGAGCATCCTGCTGCTGGTGGCTGTGATTCCGGGCTTTTTTGCGATGGCGTACCGCCGGACGACGTACGACGCGCCGGTGATCAAACCTCCCAGCGCGGCGGAACTGATGGCGGATTTTCGCAGTCCGATGGCGATCCAGTTCGGCATCCTGCTTTTATTACAGTTTGCGAATGAATGGTCGATTGCCGGGTGGCTGGCGCTGTTCGTGATCCAGCGACTGGGCATCAATCCGTCGACTTCGCTGTTTTACCTGGCGCTGTATTGGACCGCGCTGCTGGTGGGGCGCATCGTCGCGCAGCGGGTTCTGGTGGCGGTGAGCCACGGCAAGATTCTGTTCGCCGGAGCGGGCATGGCGATGCTCGGTTGCGCGATCCTATCGCTGACCGACAACCAGTTCGGCGTCATCAGCGGCATCCTTTTTGTGGGCGCGGGGTTCGCCCCCGTGTATCCATTGGTGGTCGAACAGATTGGGGATAAGTTTCCCTACTACGATCCTGTGTTCTATCACGGCATCTTCTCTTTGGCCTTCACCGGCGCATTATTAGCGCCGGCGGCATTGGGTTACTTGGCGGCATGGCAGGGTGTAAAAACCGTAATGATTGTGCCCCTGGTAGGCAGCTCGATCGTGTTCTTTTTGCTGCTCGTTCTCTGGACTGAGGCAATTCTGGCGCAAAAACGCGCGAAGTGACTCAGATTGAGACAGACGCGGTACGCCCAGGCGCCGATCTACCCCCTCCCGCAACAGACGCTGACGGTTGAGTATAATCAAGGCACCAATGAATTCTGCTCTAACCTCCCTAGTCCGCGGGGAGCTCCTCAACTCTGAGGGCGTCAGACGGCTTGCGCCGGTCAGGCGATTTGCGAGCTTGCTGACATCCGAAACGGCTCCTGAGTGTCTGTATTTCCTTGACTCCGGCTTTGTAAAAATCGTCCGGCGCGGGGAAGATGCGAAGGAAGTCATCGTCAGTATCATCGGCCCAGGGGAATTGTTCGCGGAACATGCCATTCAACGGATTTCACGACCGTTCACAGCGGAAGTAATCCAAGACGGAGTTATTTTCGAGATTCCACGCGAGACTTTTCTGGCGTTCTGCCAGCGTCATCCGGAAGTTTGGAAGATGCTGTGGGAAATGTCAGTGGAGCGTCAACTGGAGCTCGAACAGAAGGTTTCGTTGTTGTGCCTGCAGGATGTGGAGTACCGCATTTTGTATTACCTGGCACAACTGGCGCAGCCTTTCGGACCGCCAGCCAGCGATACGTCGGAGTACAGCATACCGCTTTCACAGAGCGAACTTGCGGCACTTATCGGCGCGACTCGCGAGACAACCTCGACCACCCTCAACGCGTTGTCTCGGCAGGGGCTTCTTAAGCTCGGACGGCGGATGGTCATGGTCGGCTCGAAGGAAGCATTGCGAGCAGCCGCGAAAGCGCGAGCTGCCAAAGCGGAAACATCCGCGCCTTCGGCAACGCCGGCAGCCCAGACGGAACCGGATACGCAGACACCCTCGGCCGCTGCTGCGACGAGTCCGGGTTCAAATTAACGTGGTAGATCCTGGGAAGTACTACGACTCTTCGGCGGGGACCCGGAGAGGGCCTGGAAAAACAAAGCCAGCACCACTAACCCAGGTACGATCGCACTTAGCAAAAGCATGATTGACCCTCAAAGGTAAGCAAAGTTCTTACTCCTAAGAGGTC
The DNA here is from genome assembly GCA_018268875.1 of Acidobacteriota bacterium. Taxonomy (GTDB): domain Bacteria; phylum Acidobacteriota; class Terriglobia; order Bryobacterales; family Bryobacteraceae; genus F-183. Next base: position 4,801 of record JAFDVT010000625.1, on the reverse strand, counting down.
CGCTCCCTTCGACTTGACGACGCCGCCGGCATAAAAGATTTGAGCCGCGGCCTGGTCCTGCCGAACGGGAGCGGTTTTTGTTTTCCGCCGCATGTTACGTTTCCCTCATATGCAAGTGGAACTGGCTTTCGGCAAAACCGGACTGCCCCTCGATCTGCCCGCCGGGCCGGAGTACCGAATCTTAGAAGCGCGTGGCGCCCAACCTTTGGCCGACGCCGATGCCGCGCTGGCCGCCGCGCTCGACAATCCCATCGGATGCCCTCCGTTGTCCGCCCTGGCGAAAGGTAAGAAAAGCGCGGCAATTTCCGTTTGCGATATCACCCGTCCGGCACCGAATCGCCGGACGTTGCCCCACGTATTGCGGCGGTTGGAAGAAGGCGGCATCCCACGCGAGGGGATTCGCATCCTGATCGCCACCGGATTGCATCGCGGCGCAACCGACGCCGAAATTCGCGAAATTGTGGGACCGGAGATCGCCGCAAGCTACACGGTTCTGAATCACGACGCGCGGGCGTTTGCCGAACATCGGGCGCTGGGCAGCACAAAGTCCGGAATCCCAATCTACATTGACGAACGGTTCGTGTCCGCCGACCTGCGCATCACGCTTGGTTTTATAGAACCTCATCTCATGCTTGGTTTTTCCGGTGGGCGAAAGCTGGTGGCGCCCGGGCTTGCCGCGCAAGAGACGATCAAGGTGATTCACAGTCCGAAGTACATGCGCAACGCCCGGTCGGTGGAAGGGTCGATCGAGAACAATCCCCTGCATCATGAACTGGTGGAGATCGCCGGCATCGCGCGGCACGATTTTATGCTGGACGTGGCGCTGGCCCGGGACCGGCAAATCGCGGGCGTGTTCGCCGGAGAACCGGTAGCGGCGCATCGGGCTGGCGTACAGTTCGTGTCAAACACTTTGCTGGAACTGCTGGACGAACCGGTGGACGCGGTGATCACAACGGCGGCGGGCTATCCGCTGGACCTGACGTTTTACCAGACGGTGAAAGGCATCACAGCGGCGCAGCACATCTTGAAGCCGGGCGGCCGCATCCTGGTGTTCGGCGCCTGTAGCGAAGGTCCGGGCGCACCGGAGTTCCAGGACATGCTGAAAGGCTTTCGTTCCTACAGCGGCTTTCTGGATTCGCTCCGCGATCGCGAAGTGATTGTCGATCAATGGCAGATGGAAAAGCTGGCGCTGGTGGGCGAGAAGTTTGACGTCCTGTTTTACACGCCGGGCCTGCCGCAAGAGTTTCGCGGTGGCTTTGGGGCGAATATGTTCGCATCGGCGGACGAGGCGGTGGCGGATCTTGTGCGGCGATGCGGGCCAGAGGCGAAGATCGCGGTGGTACCCGAAGGTCCGTATGTGCTGGCCAAACTTCGGGAACCGGAATTGGTAGCGTAGTACGGATGCATCCCGAAAAAGCTTCCGTCATCCTGGAATACACACTGCACAACGCGCACCAGGAAGCGAAAACCACGGCAAAGGTTCTGGCGGCGGCGCCGCAGGCCGGGTTCGCCTACAAGCCGTCCGAAAAATGCATGGACGGCGGCACGTTGGCCTGGCACATCGCGTCCACGGAAGTCTTCTTTCTGGAAGGCGCCGCCAACGGCGCGTTTGGCAAGCCGATGGACAAGCCGGCGGACGTCGAGTCCGGCGAACAGATCGCCGCGTGGTACGAGACCCACATGGCGACGGCGTTGGAACGGCTGGCCTCGCTGACGGGGGAGGAGGCGGCGCGAAAGGTGGACTTTTTCGGCGTGTTCCAAATGCCGGCGGTGGCGTTTGTGACATTGGCGACGCAGCATGCGATCCACCATCGAGGCCAACTGTCGGCGTACATCCGTCCGATGGGCGGCAAGGTTCCTTCGATTTACGGTCCTAGCGCGGACGACAATCCGTTTCCGAAAAAAGGCTAATCGCGGGCAAGGGCGCGGAGCGAGGTCCCCGGGTAGTAATGCCGGAGGATTTCTTCCGCGCTCTTTCCATTTGCAGCCATGTCCGCGGCTCCCGCCTGGCAGAGTCCACGAGCGTGTGCGAACTTTTTAGCACTGGGGCGGCGCAGGCAGTACCGGCATTCGACCGCCGAATACGCGTAGCCGTCAGAGTTCGCGACGCCAGCCTGCCTGCGGCCGGAACACGCGGCGGAGTACATCGCCGTTACGACCTTCGATCGATAGTCGAGCACCAGTCCTCGAGTGGCTTGCGTCGCGAGTGAGGCCGGATGATCCGGCGGTAGCGTGCCGCGGATGTGCTGGCAATGCGTGGTGTCGCAAAACGAGGCGTAAGCATGGCGTCCCGCGGGCAACGAAGCGTAGTAACTTCGCACGGCGATGGCCTGCGCCTCGAGCGCGGATGGAGACGTGGTGGCGGGCAGTTCGGCGGCGACGGTGGAGGCGACGGCCGCTTCGAGATCCATCGTGATTAAGGCGGTCAGGCCGGGTTCAATGGACAAGGTTCCCGCGAAGGTTCGTTCGATGCGGCCGGGTATCGAAAGGCTGAAAAGCCCCTTGGTACGGCAGCCTGCGTGTAGCCGGAACTTGCGCGCCGGACCTTCGAGACGCGTGTGCTCATCAGTGCCGCATATGACGTCGATGGCAGTGGGTCCCGCAGGCGCGATTTCGAGTTCGCCGGGATGGAACAGGCCGAAGACGCTGATGACGACCTCGCGCAGCATTGCTATGCGAGAATCCTTTTGGCGGCGATGGCGCCAGGGACGCCGTGTTCGCGAACCAGGACCGCGCGGCGAGGTTGATCTTCCGGCCAAAGCCAGATGGCGAGTCCATCGCCTGGCATTGGCTTTGCGTGTTCGCAGGGGGCCGTTCCGGTTTTTGCGAGGCCTTTGCCGACGGCCCTGGCGGTGCCCTGTAGGGCGCACAGGCGCATGCCTTCGCGGATCGCCGGATGATGCGCGATCACCTGCAAATAGGCCTTGAGGATCGCGACCGGAGGAATGCGCCAGTCGCGACCGAGGCCCAGGCGCGCCTCCACGATGTCGGGCGCTTCGGGCAGGCCGTATTCGGCGCAAACCAGGCGCATCTGCGCGGGGTCCACACGCAGGGAGAGCTCTTCGAAATAACGATTGCAGGAAACGGCGATGGCCTGCGGCAGGCGCAGTACGCCGTGCGCGCGTCCACCCCAGCAGCCATTGCAGGTGACAGTGGGGAATCGCGGGAACGTTCGCGCATAGGCGATCGCCGTGAAGGGCTTGACGAGGCTGCCCGGCAGGACTGGCTTTTGCGCATCGTCGTCGAGCCATCCTTGCGCGCGCAGCGGCTTGGACGTCGCCGGGTTGAGTTCGAGGCGGTCGTATGCATGGCCGCAAACCGAGGTCGCCGCTGCGAGCATCAAGGCTCGGCGGCTAACTGCGTTTGCGCTGGTACACGACGGACTGCCGGACAACAGTGCCTTCCTCTTTCGATTCCATTGTGACCGACTCGATGCCGCCCAGTACGTCGCCGATGCCCGCGATGTTCTCGGAAAACAACATCGGCGCGCGTGGCGTGGTGGTCGGAACCTTCGGAAAGTCGATCATCCGCATGATGCGGGCGTAGTTTCCGCGTTCCGCGCTGTGGCGGTAGACGGCCTTGTAGCTGAGGCCTTGCGACGTCGCACCTCCACGCTTCGCCGCGATGCGATCGGCAAGCGGCTTCGAGTTCGAAAGGATGAGCACCTTGCCGTCGACGATGGCGTAGACAGGCGCGAGGCCTTGGGGTTCGACGCCCGAGTCACGCAAGGCCGTTTGCACAGCGACGTTATCCCAGTTGGCGTCATCGCGCAGCAGTACGATCGCGCTGTCGAGGGTCGCGTAGACGCCGTCCGCAAGAGTTCGCGAACCGGCGACCTTCGCGGCCGCGACGACATGCGGCGTCGCACCGAGGCGCACGATGGGCAGAGTTCGCGAGGCGTCGCGCAGCAGCACGGGTTCGTCAGTGTCAATGCGTTGATCGAGATCGTCTTCCCTGCCCTCGCGACGTTCGGAAGTTTCGCCTGGCGCGGTGAGTTGCAGCGCGGTGCTGGATGATGCGGAAGGCTGGAAGCGTTCGCGAATGAGAGTTTCGACGTCGTTCACCGACGGCTTGGCCCACGCCTGCAGGAACCCCGCGTCGGTTGGAAGATACGGCGCGAGCGAGGCGAGTTCCGTAGCGTTGGCTTCTGCGGGTTGAGGCTCCGCGCGAACGAGCGTGCGCTTTTCGGTCCAGCCCGATTGGCCGAAGTAGAGATCGGACACCGTGGCGCTGTAGGCCTTGAGCGCGGTGATGTTCCGCTGCATCCAGTACGAACGGAAATGCGGCGTTCGCACCGTGCGTTCCATGTGCACGGAAAGGCGCACATCAGGCGGACTGCTTGCCGCGGCGGCCGTTGCAGCCTGCGTGTACCAACGTTCCTGGCGCAGCGACGCGCCACTGCCATTGCGCAAAAGCTGCAGCGAGTTCGCCACCAGATCCTCGCGAGTTCCGACGATCAACAGGTCGCCTGCGATGGCGAAGGCGACACTTCCATCGCCGGCCGCCTTGGTGTAGTACGGCTGCCCCGCGGCGGTGCGAGCCTGGAACTGCGTTCGCGCCCGGGTGAGGACGTTGTCAGCGGCGCGCGCTTGCGGCAGGCGCGTGACGTACAGCATTTCGAGCTTGCCGATGTCGTAGACGGCGAGCGCCGCCTCAGTGCCCGCGATGTTTTCGAGCAGGGCGTAATTCGGATTCACGCCGAGGCCGGTGGCGTAGTCCTTCTGCACTTCTTCGAGACGCAGCGCGAGCTTGCTGCGGATGTAGGATTGGTACGCGCCGCTGGCGAGCCACGTCTTCTTTT
>JAFDVT010000624.1 GCA_018268875.1 Acidobacteriota bacterium | reverse complement strand
CCGGAGCCGTCGCGCATCAGGGACCGGTAGTTGGCCACCTGATGCCGGTCCTTGAGGTCGTAGAGCAGGTGGAACATCGGGTCGCCGGCGGCGATGTCTTCCACCTCGTGGCCGGGCAGAATGAGATCCATGCCGGTTTTGAAGCCTTCCCATTCCTGGGTACCGAAGAAGGAGTCGCAGACCAGGAAGCCTCCGCGGTTGAGGTACTCGCGAACCTTGGCCGCGTATTCAGGTGTAAGGTTCCAGGTGCTGGGCATGCCGACGTGGAGGTACGGCCAGTTGAAGATGTCGTCGCCATCGAGCGGGTTCACCGGTTGTTCGACGCTGCGGACGTCGATGCGGGTAAGGCGGCGGATGGCTTGTGCGAAGAACCGGTCGCCTTTGGGGTAGTCGACGGTCCAATTGGTGCCGCCTTGGAGCCAGGCGGACCCTCCGCCACCTCCGCCCCAGTTCCCGCCGCCGCGGCCTCTGCCGGCGGATGGATACATCAGGCGGCCAAGGACGAACTCGGTTCGGGCGGCGTAGTCGGGCGGGAGGGCAACGGCGCTATCGCGGCCTTCCATGGGCGAATATTCGCGGAAGGGCTTTTGCGCGACGAGCAGAAATGCGGCGGCGGGCAATAGCAAAATACCGATGGCCGTAGGGCGGGTCAAAATTCTTATCAGTCTACAAAACAAAAAAATGCGGCGGGTTGCGGTGGCGGGCGGGACCAGGGTACTAGGACGTTACAAACCAGTGGGGGATTACGAGAGTAATATAGTAGCGGCGGATCGCCACGTTACCAAAGTAGTAGGGTTATTTTCTTCAGGTTACGGCGGTAATCCTTTGCCTTTAGCAGACCGATAACTGGATATATATGTTCGATAGACGCATTGAGATGAGAATCCTGTGCGCCGACCTTGTGGACCTGCAGTGGAGGGACAAGGGAGGCAGGTTGCGGCGCGCAATCGCCAATCTTGAGGACATCTCGGGCGCTGGTGCGTGCCTGCAGGTGGATCGGCCGGTGCCGCTGGGCACGGAACTGAAGATGACGTATCCGAAGGGGGAACTGACGGGCAAAGTGAAGTACTGCGTGTTCCGTGAGATCGGATACTTTTTGGGTGTGGAATATGCCGAAGGAGTTCGCTGGAAGCAGCAGGATTTCCGCCCGCAGCATATGCTCGATCCGCGGCGCATGATACAGAAGGCGCAAAGCGCGGCGCCGATGCGCAAAGGTCCTTCGAGCGCGGTCTAGTTTCGCCGCAGTAAGGCGATGGCCTGCGCTTCGGCGGACAGTCCGGTTCCCACGGGGCCGACTTTTTCCGAAGTCTTGAACTTGACCGATACGGCGTCCAAGGGCAGGTCCAGCAAACGCGCGAGGTTTTCGCGAATTGGCAGGCGATAGTCCTTCAGCTTGGGTTTTTCGAGGATCACCGTCGTGTCGACGTTGACGAGCTGAAATCCCTTTTCGCGGGCGAGTTCGAGCGCTTTCTTCACAAATTGATCCGACGCGGCGTTTTTCCACTTCGGATCGTTGTCGGGAAAGATCATGCCGATGTCGCCCAGGGCGGCGGCGCCAAGAATCGCATCCGTCACCGCGTGCAACAAGATGTCGGCGTCGGAATGTCCGAGCAGTCCAAATTCGGCCGGCACCGTAACGCCGCCGAGGATCAGCGCACGGCCCGTTCTCGTGCGGTGCGAATCCCAACCCAAACCAGTACGAAATTCCATATATCGGCCGTCTCTACGCGCCTGCCTGCTGCTGTTGTTGTTCGGAGGCGAGGAACAGACGGGCGAGGTCCAGATCGTGCGGGCGTGTGATCTTGATGTTGCGATCGCTACCCATGACGATGCTGACTTCGACGGTTTCGAGGCGTTCGACGAGGCTCGATTCGTCGGTGCCCTGGAAGCCGTCGGCCTGCGCCTTCTGGAAGGCCTCGCGCAGCAAATCCAAGCGGAATACCTGCGGCGTCTGCGTCAGAATCAGATGCTCGCGCGGTAGAGTGGCGCGGACCTTGTTGCGGTGCGCCTCCTTCACCGTATCCACGGGCACGATGCCGACAATCGCGGCGCCGGACTGATGCGCCTCGGCAATGACGTGTTCGACAATCTCCGGTTCGATGAACGGGCGGACGGCGTCGTGTACGGCGACGAGGTCGGTGTCTTCGGTCAACGTCGCAAGGGCGTTGCCGACGGACTCCTGGCGGCTTTCCCCGCCGGCGACCAGACGCACCGGTTTGGCGAAGTGTTCGCGATCGACGAGTTCCTTGGCCCATTCCAGGTCGTCGGCGCGAAGGGCGACGACAATTTCCGACACCGAAGGGCAGGTTACGAACTTGCGGATGGTGTGAATAAGGACGGGCGAACCTTCCAGGATCAGGAACTGTTTCCGCGAGGTCCCAGTCTTGTCCGGCTGCTGTTTGGCCATGCGCGTACCGAGTCCGGCGGCCGGCAAAATCACGGAAACTTTCATGATTAGAGCGGAACTTAATTGTAGCCGTTTTGGCGGCCCGAACCATAGGTCCACGTCCATCCGGTACCAGGCACGGTACCACTGACCCATTTACGAACCACACACCTGGGCGGCATATTCAGGTTGTATATATGGGCGATCTGCGCAGGTCGGACCGGAAGGCTCGGGCGGGCAATGTCGTAGTGACATGGACCGACGCCCAGGGCACGTCGTGTTCCGGCAAAGGGGAATGCGTCGACATATCGGAAGGCGGCATCAAGCTGCGGATGCAATCGCCGCTCGATGTTCGCGGGTATGTGTCGATCAAGTTCCGCGACGCGAATCTGCACGGAGCCGCTTCTGTGCGAAGCTGCGTACGCAACAACCTGACCTACCTGGTGGGGCTCGAGTTCACGCGCGGCTTGAAATTGCGGGGTTGATGATCCGCTTTGTGTTTCCGCACCGCATTGGTTCGGTGAGGGAAACACACAAAAATGCAAATACAACGGGCGTTGCTGGCTTTTACGGCTTGTTTT
>JAFDVT010000623.1 GCA_018268875.1 Acidobacteriota bacterium | reverse complement strand
TGAGTTGGACAAGTGAGTCAGCAAGGGGCGGAAGCGATGTCCTGGCGGTCCGGGATCGGGGCGCGGCAACTGGTTTGCCTTCGTACAGCAAGGCTGCGGCAGTGTCACGCATGACGTCGGCATCCCGCAATGGGGCGAGGCTTTGCGCGACGCTCCGAAGCGCTGTGCTTGCGCCGTTGTAGGCGTCCGTGGAGATCGCCGGACGGATGAGGCGCAACGCCGAACGCGTCTTTTTGATCGCCTTGCGGGCCTCGTGGACACGCTTGCGCCGGGACGCGCGCGCCCGTTGCAACTGCGCGATGGCTTCGTCGAGCTGTTCTTCGAGGATGCGTCGGAGGTCCGCACCGGCAGGTTCGCCGGCCTGCAGCCGGTAGCAGCAGGAGCTCACACCTTCAGCAGAACATGATTTCGGGAAAAAAGCGACGCAAGGTTTGGTCCATGTGAGCAAGTGGCCTCGCTAAGGGAACAGAGGAGACCAACAGTGTCCAGTTACGTACGCACCCAGGAAGGAATGATGAACACGGATGAGTCGGACCAGAAAGCGGCCATCTATTTCATCAACGACATGATCTGGCAGATCCAGGCGGCGGAAAAGGCGGGCGGCTTTGAGAGCCGGGATGTCGTGGGCATGATGTGGAAGTGGATGAAGATCGGGTGTTTGCTGCACAAGCCGCAGTATGCGCGCGAGAATTTTCTGATGTTCATTCGCAAAGCCGACGATCCACCGGCGGGCAAGAAGGCATCTCAAATTTTGCGTAGCAAACTGGGGCGGCGGGCCGACTATCCGACGTATTCGGCGGCCGACTTGCATCTAATTATCTTCAAGGAATGCGAGAAGGCGATGGCGACGTTCATCGACCAGTACCGCAAGATCATGAAGACGCGCGATCCCGCGACGTATGAGTACTTCATCGGCTACGTAAAGCGGATGGCCGCACTAGGTTCGGTATAGCGCGCGACGGCGGCTGTGCGGATTGCTTCGTCTGCAGGACGCCGTCCCACTTGAGCGGATTTAACCACAGGTCGAATTCGATTCGATTTCCTCAAGAAGTGCAGCGATCTGAGGCTTGGTGTATTTCTCTACCGGATTCAAGTCGCCATCGTCGCGATGGCAGTATTCGCCGTCGTCGAATGCGAGGTAAACCTTCCAGAATAATTCGGGCAAGGTATCATTCGCGGACAGGATCACGTCAAACAGATGGTTCACAATGCCGTCGCAAAACTCGAATGTGAGTTCCGATCGGTGAAATCCTTGGGCAAGATACGCGGCAATCCGGTCGTATAAGTCTGCCTTTGGAATCTGCAACAAGTCCGCCCAACGGCAGATGTCGCCTTCATCCAAACGAGCGGAGGGATCTTGGTACTCAATTCGATAGAGCCGGTCCAGATCGTTGACCACAACCTCAAATGACACGGTTTTTCAAGATTACCAAGCAGAAAAGGGCGGACCCTTTCGGATCCGCCCTTCTTTCATTTGTTGACTGTTGTTGCTTGCTTACTCTGCGTCGCCCAGAGGCTCGTCCGGGACCATCGGATCGTCTCCAAGACCTCCGGCGAACAGCGCCTTCGTCTCGTCGTCGTAGCCTGCCAGCGCGTCTAGCGTCATGTCGCTATCCGGCAGCGCTTCTTCCTCGGTCACGTCCTCACCCGCGATCTTCACGCCGCGGTAGTAATCCATGCCGGTACCGGCAGGAATCAGACGGCCCATGATCACGTTTTCCTTCAGACCACGGAGGTAGTCGACCTTGCCATTGATCGCGGCTTCGGTCAACACACGCGTCGTCTCCTGGAACGATGCCGCCGAGATGAAGCTGTCGGTGGACAGCGACGCCTTGGTGATACCGAGCAACACCGGGTGTCCGACAGCGGGTACGCCGCCGGCCGCTTCGACACGGGCGTTCTCTTCGCGGAACTTAAAGCGGTCTACCACTTCTTCCGGCAGGAACTCCGAATCGCCAATGTTGTCGATCTTCACCCAGCGCATCATCTGGCGCGAGATGACTTCCAAGTGCTTGTCGTTGATGTTCACGCCCTGCAACCGGTAGACTTCCTGGATTTCGTTGACGAGGTAGCTTTGCAGCTCCTTCTCGCCAAGTACCGCCAGAATGTCGTGCGGGTTGCGCGGACCATCCATCAAAGGTTCGCCCGCTTTCACGCGCTCACCTTCCTGCACGTTGATGTGCACGCCGCGAGGCAGCGAGTATTCCTTCTGCTCGCCGTCGTCGGTGACGATGGAGATCTTGCGGACGCCCTTGGCCACTTCACCGAACTTCACCTGGCCGCTGACCTCGGCAATGATGGCCGTCTCACGCGGCTTGCGCGCTTCGAACAGTTCCACCACGCGAGGCAGACCGCCGGTGATGTCCTTCGTCTTGGTGGTTGCGCGCGGGATCTTGGCGAGAACGTCGGCCGCGTGTACGGTCGCGCCGTCCTGCACCATCAAGTGCGCGTGAGTCGGCATCAGGTAACGCCGCTCTTCGCTCTTGCCGCCGCCTTCCGGCCGGACGACGATGGTCGGAACCATCTTTTCGCTCGGCGAATCGGTAACCACCGATTGCGACATGCCCGTAATTTCGTCTACCTGTTCCGCCGTCGTCATGCCGTCGACGAGGTCCTTGAAATGGACCACGCCCGACACTTCGGTGAGGATCGAGAACGTGTAGGGATCCCACTCGAGCAGGACCTGGTTGGCTTTGACGGGCGCGCCGTCCGCAAACAACACCTTGGCGCCGTAAACGACCTGGTAACGCTCTTTTTCGCGTCCCTTTTCGTCGACGATGGCCAGGATGCCGTTGCGGTTCATGGCGATCATTTCGCCCGCCGCGTTCTTCACAGTGTGGATGCCGATGAACTTCACAAAGCCGTTGGACTTTGCGTCTTCCTTCGACTGTTCGGCCGAACCGGTTGCCGCGCCACCGATGTGGAACGTACGCATCGTCAGCTGCGTGCCGGGTTCGCCGATGGATTGGGCCGAGATGATGCCGACCGCTTCGCCAAGTTCGACCATGCGGCCAGTGGCGAGGTTGCGGCCGTAGCAAAGCTTGCAAACGCCGCGGCGCGATTCGCAGGTCAACACCGAACGAATTTCCACGCGCTCGATGCCGGAGGACTGAATCAGGTTGGCGAGGTCTTCGCTGATTTCCTGATTCGCGCTCACCAGCTTGGTGCCGTCGTAGTCGAGAACGTCCTTGAGCGCGACGCGGCCGATGATACGGTCACGCAGCGGTTCGATGGTTTCGCCCGATTCGACGATCGGTTCCACCCACAGGCCGTTGACGGTGCCGCAATCCGTGTCGGTGACGATCACGTCCTGGGCCACGTCGCAGAGGCGGCGCGTGAGGTAACCCGAGTCAGCCGTCTTCAACGCGGTGTCGGCAAGACCCTTGCGGGCGCCGTGCGTCGAGATGAAGTACTGGAGAACGTTGAGGCCTTCGCGGAAGTTTGCCGTGATGGGGGTCTCGATGATTTCGCCGCTGGGCTTGGCCATCAGACCGCGCATACCGGACAACTGGCGAATCTGCTGTTTCGAACCACGGGCGCCGGAGTCGGCCATGATGTAGATCGGGTTGAGGACGCGACCCGTACGGTCGTCCTCTTCCATCACTTTAAACATGCGGCTCGAAACGGCTTCCGTGACGCGCGACCAGATTTCGACGATCTTGTTGTAGCGTTCGCCGTGCGTGATCGCGCCTTCCTGGTACTGGCTTTGGACTTCGATCACCTGCTTTTCGGCGTCCGACACCATGGTGTGCTTTTCTTCGGGCACAACCATGTCGTCGATACCGATCGAGATACCGGCGCGGGTGGCGTAGTTGAAACCGAGCTTCTTGATTTCATCCAGCATGCCGACGGTGGTGTGCAGGCCGTGGCGCAGGTAGCAGTAATGCACCAACTGCGTGAGGCCCTTCTTCTTCAACAGGCCGTTGATGTACGGCATGTCTTCCGGAAGAACGTCGTTGAGGATGACGCGGCCGACCGTCGTGTCCATGTACTGCTTTTCGTACACGATCGGTTCGGTGTGCATGATGTTCTGGTTGTCGAACTGTTTTGCCAGATCGACGACACGGCCCGTGTAGCGGAGCTTGATGGGAGACAGCGTTTCCACTTCGCCCATTTCGAGCGCGATGAGAACGTCTTCCATCGAAGCGAACATGCGGCCTTCGCCCTTGGTGCCGGGACGGGCTTTGGTCAGGTAGTACAGACCGAGCACCATGTCCTGGGACGGGGTGGCGATGGGCGCGCCGTGGGCGGGCGACAGAATGTTGTTGGCCGACAGCATCAGCGTCGACGCTTCAATCTGCGCTTCGGGCGACAGCGGGATGTGGACAGCCATCTGGTCACCGTCGAAGTCGGCGTTGAACGCGGTACAGGTCAGCGGGTGCAGCTTGATGGCTTTGCCTTCGACGAGCACGGGTTCAAACGCCTGGATGCCCAGACGGTGCAGCGTAGGAGCGCGGTTCAACAGGATGGGGTGATCCTTGATGACTTCCTCGAGGATGTCCCAAACCACCGGATCCTGCTGTTCGACCAGTTCCTTGGCCTGCTTGATGGTCGTGCAATGGCCGCGCTGTTCGAGGCGATGGTAGATGAACGGCTTGAAGAGTTCGAGCGCCATCTTCTTGGGAAGACCGCACTGGTTCAGCTTCAGTTCCGGACCGACCACAATGACCGAACGGCCGGAGTAATCGACGCGCTTGCCGAGAAGGTTCTGGCGGAAGCGGCCCTGCTTACCCTTGAGCGTATCGGACAGCGACTTGAGCGGGCGGTTGTTGGCGCCGCGCAACACACGGCCACGGCGGCCGTTGTCGAACAACGCGTCGACGGCTTCCTGCAGCATGCGCTTTTCGTTGCGGACGATGACGTCCGGCGCATGCAGTTCCATCAGCTTTTTGAGACGGTTGTTGCGGTTGATGACGCGGCGGTACAGATCGTTCAGATCGGACGTCGCAAAGCGGCCGCCATCGAGCGGCACGAGCGGACGCAGTTCCGGCGGGATCACGGGGATCACGTCCAGGATCATCCACTCGGGCTTGTTGCCCGACTTGCGGAAGCTTTCGGTGACGCGCAGACGCTTGGCGAACTTCAGCTTTTTCTGAGCCGAAGTTTCGGTCTTCATCTTTTCGCGGATTTCGGCCGAAAGCGCTTCGGTGTCGACCTTGCGCAGGAGTTCCTTGATGCCTTCGGCGCCCATGAGAGCGACGAATTTGCCGGGGAATTCCTGGTCCAGCTGGCGTTTGCGTTCGTCGGGAATGACTTCGGCAATGGACAGGCCGGTGCCTTCGCCGGGATCGACGACGACATAGGCTTCAAAGTAGAGCACGCGTTCGAGTTCGCGCAGCGTGATATCGAGCAGGTAGCCGATGCGGCTCGGCAGGCCCTTGAAGAACCAGACGTGCGAGCAGGGGCTGGCGAGTTCGATATGGCCGAGGCGTTCGCGGCGCACGCGGGACAGCGTCACTTCGACGCCGCACTTGTCGCAGATCACGCCGCGGTGCTTCATGCGCTTGTACTTGCCGCAGAGGCATTCCCAGTCCGCGATGGGACCGAAAATGCGGGCGCAGAACAAGCCGTCGCGTTCGGGTTTGAACGTCCGGTAGTTGATCGTCTCGGGCTTAGTCACTTCCCCGTGAGACCAACTGCGGATTTTCTCAGGCGACGCCAGACTGATTCGGATGGAATCGAAGTCGGCGATCAGGTTCGCCCGATCGTAGGGAGTAGCACGATACATGTCTTTTACTTGGTCCTCGTATTTCTACCCTTGCGATGATTAGTCGGCCGCCAAAGCCGTATCCACGACTTCCTTGGGCTTCTTCATCAGCTCGATGTCGAGACAGAGAGATTGCAGCTCGCGAATGAGAACGTTGAACGATTCGGGAACGCCGGGTTCGGCGGCCGCTTCGCCCTTCACGATGGCCTCGTAGATCTTGGCGCGGCCGTACACGTCGTCGGACTTGGCCGTCAGCAGTTCCTGCAGAATGTAGGCGGCGCCGTACGCTTCAAGCGCCCAAACTTCCATTTCGCCGAAACGCTGTCCGCCGAACTGCGCTTTGCCGCCCAACGGCTGCTGGGTGATGAGCGAGTACGGTCCGATCGAGCGCGCGTGGATCTTGTCGTCCACCAGGTGCGAGAGCTTCAGCATGTAGATGTAGCCGACGGTCACCGGCTGTTCAAAAGCATGACCGGTCATGCCGTCGTACAACTGGATCTTGCCCGAGCCAGGCAGGTCAGCCGCCTTCAGCTTGGCCTTGATGTCCTTTTCGGTGGCGCCGTCGAACACGGGAGTCGCAAAGCGCACGCCGAGAGCCTTGGCGGCCCAGCCGAGGTGCGTTTCGAGGATCTGTCCGACGTTCATACGGGACGGCACGCCGAGCGGGTTGAGAACGATTTCGACGGGGGTGCCATCGGGCAGATACGGCATGTCCTCTTCCGGAACGATGCGCGCGATCACACCCTTGTTGCCATGGCGTCCGGCCATCTTGTCGCCGACCGAAAGCTTGCGCTTCATGGCGATGTAGACCTTCACCATCTTGATCACGCCGGGAGGAAGTTCGTCGCCCTTGCGGAGCTTGGCGATCTTCTCTTCGGTGATCTTTTCGAGCACCTGGATCTGACGCGAAGTCATTTCCTCGATCTCGTCGATACGTTCGTTGAGATGCGGATCCTTGGTCGCCAGACGAATGCGCTTCAGGTCGCGCGACTTCATCTTTTCGATGATGTCGCGGGTGAGCATCTGTCCCTTGCCGACAAGCTTCTTGTTGGTCTTCTCGTCGTGCAGATCGGCGAGGACTTCCTTGTTGCCCATCAGCGCTTCCAGACGCTTGGCGCGCTCGTCGTTGAGAATGCGCTTTTCGTCGTCGAGGTTGCGATGCATGCGGTCTTCCTGGCTGCCCAGGATCGACTTGCTGCGTTCGTCCAGTTCCGCGCCCTTGCGGGAGAAGACCTTGCAATCGACCACGATGCCTTCGATACCCGGCGGGCAGTACAGCGAGGCGTCCTTCACGTCGCCGGCCTTTTCGCCGAAGATCGCGCGGAGGAGCTTTTCTTCCGGCGTCAGCTGCGTTTCGCCCTTGGGCGTTACCTTGCCGACGAGGATGTCGCCCGGCTTGACGCCGGCGCCCACGCGGATGATGCCGCTTTCATCGAGGTTGCGGAGGAAGCTTTCGGAAATGTTCGGGATGTCCCGCGTGATTTCCTCCGGCCCCAGCTTGGTGTCGCGAGCTTCGATTTCGAACTCTTCGATGTGGATCGAGGTGTAGTAATCTTCCTTGACCAGCTTTTCGCTGACCACGATCGCGTCTTCGTAGTTGTAACCGCGCCACGGCATGAACGCGACCAGCACGTTGCGGCCGAGCGCGAGTTCACCCTGATCCGTACACGGACCGTCGGCTAGGACGTCGCCCTTGCGGACGCGCTGGCCTTTGCTGACGATCGGCTTCTGGTTGATGCAGGTGTTCTGGTTCGAACGCTTGAACTTGGTCATCTGGTAGATGTCGCTACCGACTTCGCGCGACATCTGACCTTCGTGAATGTTGCCTTCGAGCTTGACGATGATGCGTTCGGAGTCCACCGAATCCACCACGCCCGAGCGCTTGCAAAGTACGACGGCGCCGGAGTCGCGGGCGGTGACCTTTTCCATGCCGGTGCCGACATACGGCGAATCGGCGCGGAGCAGCGGGACAGCCTGCCGTTGCATGTTCGAACCCATCAGCGCGCGGTTCGCGTCGTCGTTCTCAAGGAACGGGATGAGCGATGCGGCCACGGACACAAGCTGCTTGGGGCTGACGTCCATGTATTCCACTTCGTCTTTGTGGACGAGGAGGAAGTTGCCGGTTTTGCGCGCGTTCACCAGGTCGGACGAGATCATGAGGTTCTCGTCGATGGCGACGTTGGCCTGCGCGACCAGGTACTTGTCCTCTTCCCACGCCGACAGATAGTCGCAATGGGCTTCGAACTCGGCGGTCTGCTTGCCTTTCTTCGCGATCGCTTCGTTGGCTTCGAGCATGGCGCTGCGCTCGATGACATCGCCGACTTTGTAAGCGGTGTCGCCAGGATTCAGGATGCGGACGTCGTCGGCGAGCTTGCCCTGCTTCACACGGCGGTACGGCGATTCGATAAAGCCGTAGTCGTTGATGCGGGCAAAACACGAAAGCGACGAGATGAGACCGATGTTCGGACCTTCCGGCGTCTCGATCGGGCAGATGCGTCCGTAGTGCGTCGGGTGGACGTCGCGGACTTCAAAGCCCGCGCGTTCGCGGGAAAGACCGCCCGGTCCAAGGGCCGACAGACGGCGCTTGTGCGTGATTTCCGACAGCGGATTGGTCTGATCCATGAACTGCGACAACTGGGAGCTGCCGAAGAATTCGCGGATCGCGGCCATTACCGGCTTGGCGTTCACCAGGTCGTGCGGCATGGCCGACGACATTTCCTGGTACACGGACATCTTTTCCTTGATGGCGCGTTCCATGCGGACGAGGCCGATGCGGAACTGGTTCTCAAGGAGTTCGCCCACCGCGCGGACGCGGCGGTTGCCCAGGTGATCGATGTCGTCGACGTTGCCGAAGCCTTTGCGAAGCTTCAGCAGGTACTTGATGGTGTCGATGAAGTCCTGGTGGTCGAGCGTACGCTTGTCGAGCGTGCTGTTGGCCGCGTTGTCGTACAGCTTGATGTTGAACTTCATGCGGCCGACGCGCGACAGGTCGTACTTGCGGGCGTCGAAGAACATGCCCTGGAACAACTGGCTGGCAGTGTCCAAGGTGGGCGGGTCGCCCGGACGCAGCTTGCGGTAGATTTCGAGCAGCGCTTCGCTCTGCGCCTTCACGCCGTCCTTGCGGAGGGTGGCGGAGATGACGTTGCCGACTTCGTCGCGATCGGGGAAGAAGATTTCGAGCGTCTTGACGCCGGCGTCCATCACACGGGCGAGCGTCGCAACGGTCAGCTCATGATTGGCTTCGGCGAGGATTTCGCCGGTTTCCATATCGATGACGTCCGAGGCAACGTAGGCGCCGTCCAGGTCGTTGGCGGCCACTTCCACCTGTTCGATGCGGTTCTTCTGGATTTCCTTGAAGACCGACTTGGTGATCTTGCGGCCCTGCGGAACGATGGTTTCGCCGCCCTTGGTGATGGCGTAGGACAGCTTCAGACCTTCGAGCGAATCGTTCACCTTCCAGTGAATCTTGGAATTGCCGAGGCTCAGCTCCGTGATCTTGTAGAAGCTCTTGATGATTTCCGAGTCCGTCTTCAGACCCAGGGCGCGAAGGAATACGGAGCCGTAGAACTTGCGCTTACGGTCGATGCGGACGTACAGCAGGTTCTTGTTGTCGTATTCGAATTCGACCCAGCTGCCGCGGTACGGAATGATCTTGCCGAGGAAGTAGCCCTGCGCGGCGACTTTTTCAAAGAACACGCCAGGCGAACGGTGCAACTGCGACACGATGACGCGCTCGGTGCCGTTGATAATGAACGTACCGTTCTCCGTCATGAGCGGGATTTCACCAAAGAACACTTCCTGTTCCTTGATGTCGCGCACGCTCTTGGCGCCGGTTTCGGCGTCCTTATCGTAGACGGTCAACCGGATGGTGACTTTGAGAGGCGCCGAATAGGTCATCCCGCGCTCTTCGCATTCCGGCACGTCATACTTCAGTTGCAGGCCGACCGGGTCGCCGCAACGGTTGCAGAACGTCACGATGTTCTTATTGAAGGTGCCGCACTTGTGGCACAGGACATCGCCGGGGTGGAACGGGTCGGTCTGGATCGTGGCGCCGCAAGCCGGGTTCCGGCAGGTGGAGCGCAGGTGGTGCAGACCCTTCAGGTTGCCGCACTTGCATTCCCAGTTGCCGATTGAGTAGTCGACAAACTCAAGCTGGCTGAGACCACGGAAATCCGAGATCGGGAAGACGGACGTAAAAACACTCTGCAGCCCGGCGTCATCGCGTTCGCTGGGCAACAGGTCCATCTGCAGGAACTTTTCGTACGACTTCTTCTGGACTTCGATCAAGTTCGGGATGGGTACCGCGGTCTTGATCTTCGAGAAGTCGACGCGCTCATGCGACGGGACTGCGTTCGATTTCAATTCCATTCAATTCACTCCACTTCGTCCGGGCAGCATCTCATCCTGTGAGGCTGGCGGACTGCCAACGATTCGTGGGGGCCTGTTGGCGGCGGCGTGCGGCGCTTCGCACCGGAAGTATCCAAACCCAAAGTCAGGAGGCTGGACAACCGGCGGTCCACGGCCGGAAAATTCGTCTGATCACTGCTGGTATTGCGGTCCTGAGGGGATGGCGGAACATCCTGCCGCAGGAGGAATCTAGAAGAAAACTCGGTTGTTGATGAGGATACACGGATACCCAGCGCACGGGACGCGCAAGCGCGCCCTGGGCGAACACGAACAGTTCGCTAGGGGTACATCCGGCAGTATTGGTCACTAGATCGGACTATCGGGGCACTTCCCCTAGATAGCCTAATACAGAATTTAACAGATAATTCTCAAGTTCGCAACAAAGGCAGCCACCGCCCGTTGGGGGTGGCGGAGGTGTCATCATAGATGAGATGCGGGACCACGGCGTTTGGATTCTGCTTGCCGCAACATTTTCCACCGGCGCTCTTGCCGCGCCGGCGGCAGTGACCTGCGCCACCTGCCACCCCGCCATTGCCAAGACCTACGCGCAGACCGGAATGGGCCGGGCCTTCGCCGCGGCGTCCCCTGCCAACGTGGCGCAAGGCGAGTATTTTCATACAGTTTCGCAGACGCATTACCGGATTCTCGAGCGCGGCGGCGAGTTCTTCCAGCGGCGCTGGCAGAAAGGCCCGGCCGGCGAGGAAATCAACGTCGAGGAACTGCGCATCGACTGGGTGATGGGTTCCGGCAACCACGCCAGGTCGTACCTGCACCGGACCGCGCGAGGCACGCTGATCGAACTGCCGCTCGGCTGGTACGCCGACACGGGCGTGGGCGTATCCCCAGGGTTCGACGTCGAGCGGCCCAGGACGCGGCGGTTCATTTCCTATCGCTGTATGTCCTGCCACAACGCGGCCCCGTCGATTCCGGCGGGTAACGAAGCTCCCGGGAGCGACCCCGTCTTCACTGGTTCCCTGCCCCAAGGGATCGACTGCCAGCACTGCCATGGACCCGGCGAATCGCACATGGCAAAACCCGCGCGAACCAACATCGTGAACCCCAAGAGGTTCCCCAACGAACGGCGGCTTGAGGTCTGCATGCAGTGCCACCTGGAAACCACGAGTTCGCCCATACCGTCGGCGATTGTGAAGTTCGACCGGGGTCCGTTTTCGTTCCAGCCGGGGGAAAAGCTCGAAAACTACCTGCTCGCCTTCGACCATGCCAAAGGAACCGGGCACGACGGCAAGTTCGAGGTGGTGGGAGCGGTATACCGGCTGAGGCAGTCGCGCTGTTTTCTCGAAAGCAAAGGCCGGATGCTGTGCGAAAGCTGTCACAACCCGCATCGCGCGCCTCGCGGGGCGGAGGCGGTGACCCAGTACGACGCGGCATGCCGGCAGTGCCACGCGACCGTGGAGCATCGCACAGCCAAAACGGCTGCGAAGACGAACTGCGCCGGTTGCCACATGCCGAAGCGTCGCGCCGAGGATACCGCGGGATTGGTGATTACCGATCATCTGATCCAGCGCGGTCCGGTGGCGGGCAACCTGACGGCCAAGTTCCGCGATCGCCCGCCGGAGCAATACCTGGGGGAAGTGGTGCCCTACTATCCAGTGCCGATGAACGATCCGTTGTACGTGGCCGTGGCGCAGGTCGGGATGAAGAACAACCTCGATGGCGGGCTGCCCCGGTTGATCGAGCAGATCGCACAGCGGAAGCCATCGAACCCCGAGTTCTACATGGTGCTGGGCGAAGGACTGTTGTCGCGCAACCGTACGCGGGAAGCGATCGCGGCGTTCGAACGTGCGACACAGTTGGGTCCCAAATCCGTGCGGGCGTGGCGGGGGTTGGCGGCGGCGGACACGGCAAAAGCGCG
>JAFDVT010000622.1 GCA_018268875.1 Acidobacteriota bacterium | reverse complement strand
TTTGCCGTCACTACCATGGCGCCGATCAGCAGAATTCCGCCAGCCAGCAGCATCGTCATGTTGCCTTGCGGATTCAGGAAGTAGTTGGTGATGAGCGCAAGCAACGCGCCCAGTCCGACGCCGACCGAAAACGCGAGCGACATACCGGAAATGGCGATGGTGGAGATAAAAAACGCGTTCGCCAGGTGAAAAAGGACGCCCGCGCCGATCGCGATCGCGACTTTTCGAAAAGCAACACCAATGAGCGAATCAGTAAATGTAATCTCGGTCTGATTCACCGACCCAAGTGTAAAACAGATCGCCGACGCCAACAGGAACGCGCCCAGCGTGAAGTCCATGTAGAAGAGTTCGAAACGGTATTTATTCCCCGCCATCTTCTGAGCGTTTGCCCAGGAACCCAAGCATATTGAAGCAATTACAGCCAGCAAAAGGGCGATCTGATAGGTACTTGGAACGAGCATGAACCCCTAAACTGTACCATAAGGCCTCGGGGCGGGAAAATGGAGGGCTTGCCCACCTATGCGCTGCTAAAGATTCGCGGAAAAACAACCGAATTTATATATAAGGCCGTGTCCCAGGAGTCCGCTTCCGCATGAAATTCCGAGTTCCGTTCCTGTTCTGCTTGGCGATCGCGCTACCCCTGCTGGGCGGGCGCTACAAGCTCAATATCGATCCCGAAACCAAGCAGGGCTATGTCCTGCAACAGATCAAGCAGGAGCGCAACGCGGCCAAAAAGATAGACCTTCTGCTGGCCTTCGCCGAGGAATTTCCCAAGGACGAAAACCTGCCCTGGGTGCTGGACCTTTTGCTGCCGGTATATTCGGATAACAAGGATTGGGACAAACTTCTTTCCACCGCGGATCGTCTTCTGGCCTTGCAACCCCAGGATCATGACGCGGCGTTCGCCTGCCTGCGCGCGGCCGAAGCGCTGAACAACCCCGAACAGATTCGCAAGTATGCGGCACTGGCCTGGAAGTCCGGCGAACTGGTTCTGGACACGCCCAAGCCGAAGGCGGCGGCGGAGGTAGCGGCTTGGCAGCAGACGGCCGAACAAGCCAGAAACCTGAAGTTGTACGCCGAATACGCGGTGTTCGCGCTATCCAAAACGCAAGATGCCACCAAGGATGCGCAGAAGCGCGAAGAAGCGCTGAAACATCTGGAGGCGCTGAACCCTCGTAGCGTGTACCTGCTGGCCGCTCGCCAGACCACGCAAAAGGCGAATCAGAGCATTCCGGCCATCCTCGACGGCCTGAAAACCGACCCCTGGAATCCGGATTACCTCGCCATCCTGTCGGATCACTACATGCGCCAGAATGACTTAGCGAAAGTCGTGCAGTACAGCGGCAGGCTC
This sequence comes from Acidobacteriota bacterium, assembly GCA_018268875.1. GTDB lineage: Bacteria > Acidobacteriota > Terriglobia > Bryobacterales > Bryobacteraceae > F-183. The sequence goes on along the minus strand of JAFDVT010000622.1, from coordinate 3,526 downwards.
ATCGATTCGCTCAACAGCCACAAGCCGGACAGCATGACGTTGGCCGAGTGGACCTCCAAGCGGGACCGGTACATGGGTCACGCCTTGTGGATGAACGGTATCATCAGTAGCACGCTCGGACAGTTGCACCAGGCCGACAAGTCGTTGCGCGCGGCGCTGCCGTACATGCGGGCAAACCCCAAGCTGTTAAGCGCGGGGCTGTACCATCTGGGTTATGTGAATTACCGCCTGGCCGAACTGGGCGAACCGAACCGCGTGCAGGAAGCGTTGAAATTCAACCGCGAATGCGCAGCCCTTCGTGGCGATTTTCAGGACCAGGCCCAGAAAAACATCGTCGCCATCAAGAGCGAATACAACCTGCAGTTCTGATCTTTAGTGGCCGTTGCCGCCGGGGTTGAGCGGAGCCGTCTTCAGCGGGAACTTCGCGCCTTCGGGAATCTGCGTCAACATCTGTTCCTTGCGGTACACGAGCGTCGACGTGTTGTAGCTGGCGATCTCGAAGCCGTGGCCGTGGGTAATCGCGTCGGTGGGGCAGGCCTCCACGCAATAGCCGCAGAAGATGCAACGGTTGTAGTCGATGTTATAGACCTTGGCGTAGCGTTCGCCGCCGCTGATGCGCGCCTTGCCAGTGTTTTCGGCCGCTTCGATATAGATGCAATCCGACGGGCAGGCGGCCGCGCACAAAAAACATCCCACACACTTTTCGAGGCCGTTTTCGTCGCGCTGCAAAACGTGTACACCGCGGTAACGTTCCTGGAAGGTGGGCGGCGCATCCGGATACTCTTCGGTGATCGCGGGTTGCATCATCTCGCCAAAGGTGATGCCCATTCCTTTTACCAGCGCAGCGGCGCCCTGCAACACTTCAGTGATTTTACCGGCCATGGTGTAATCTCCAGTTTACCCCAGTATCAAGCGAACCCGGTTGCGATCAGGCGAAGCCTGTCGCAAGATGTAGCGACGAAACGTCGCGCTGGTAGGTGAAGGCAAACATCGTGCCGTCGGGCGATACCACGGGCGGGTCCGAGAACGAGGCCCCCGGCTCCTGCAGCGAAAAACTGTGGGCGCGGCTACGCCGTCCCGACACCGGTTCGATGTTGTCGATCCAGCCGTTTTCGCCTTGGTAGGCGCTGGTGTAAATGCCGCGCGTCCCCCATCGGATAACCGATTCGTCCAGCGTGGCGGCGGTGAGCGCACGGCCCGCGCCGGTCTGGCTGGTGGGAAATACGCGCACCTGCCCTTCGGCGATCCCGGCGCATTGGCTCCCATCGGGCGACGCCTGAATGGCCCGGATGCCCGGCTTGGTGACCTGCTGGATCACCGCCCCGCTCCGGCTGTCGATCAGGAACGTCGCCGGTTGCCCGCCGATGCGCGCCCCATACGCGAGCAAACGCGTACTGTCCGGCATCCAGCCCGCCGATTCAAAACTCCAGTCCGGCGTGTTGAGCATCGAACCGTCACCGGGCCCATTGGGCAGAACCGCAATCGTCGAATGCGTGCGGTTGCGCTGAATGCACACCACCTTGCGGCCATCGGGCGACAACGCCGGCCGGTTTCCTTCCCCGACCATGCGCGGCGGCAGACCTTTCAGGTCGCCCAGATAAATCGCCGGATTCCTGCCTTCGCCGTACGCCAGTTCGACAAACAGCACGTACTTGCCATCGGCGCTGATGTCGTACACGTTCGACGACCCCAGGTGCGACAGCGACTTCAATCCCGCAATGCCCGCCCCGCCGAAATGCATGTTCAACCGCGAAATCGTCTGCGCCACCAGCAAGCGCCGGTTCGCGTCGAAATCGTGCAGATACAACCATTCGGGACTCTGGCCGACGACGCGTTCGGTGCCGTTCATCGAAAGCGCGTAAATCATTGGATCGGCGCGGCCCCTCACGCCGGTGAGCCAGATTTCCTTGCCGTCCGGAGTCCACACCAGCGAACCAAAACTACGCCAACCGGTGCTCAGCACGCGCGACGTGCCGCTCCTGCTCACCACGACAACCTGATAGTCGCCGACGTCGGGCACGAACTCGAAAAACGCGAGGTCCTCTCCCGAAGGCGAAATCCGCAGGCTTTCGGGACTGCGCTGCGGCGACTCGTGGACCTTTGTGCCCAACGGATACTCCGTCTCGAACATGCCGCGCGGCTTGGCGACAATCACGGCGAGCGTCACGCCGTCCGGTCCCCAGCACGCTTGCGTCACGTTTTCGCGCCGCGGACGAGGCAATCCTCCGCCCAGCGACACCGTGTTGAGTTCGCCGTTTTCGAAGATGATCGCCACTTCGTTGTTCTGCGTGACGCCCATCAGCGTGCCGGGCGGCACATCGACCTTGCGCGCCTCGCGATTGCCGGGCAGGCAGGTGAACAGCATGGACGGTTCGCCGTCCCAGGCCGCCGTGTAGGCGATCAGGTTCGACGGCGCGAAGCGGGCGCCCGTGATGTCGCCGTTGCGGAACGTCAGACGTTGGTAAGTCGCTCGCGCCTGCGGCCGCGTTCCGTAATAAATCGCCGGCACCAGGCCTGCCGCCAAGCCTCCCAACGCGGCGAGCACCGCGCGGCGATTGCTGGTGGTGCGCAGCAGGATGGTCTGCGTACCGGTGCGATTGCCGCCGCGGCGGACATCTTCGAGCGCCGATAACAGTTCACCGGCGGTCTGCCAGCGGCGATCCGCGTCCTTCCGAAGACACCGCATCACGATCGCCGATAGCTCCAGCGGGATGTAGGCCAAGTCCTCGGGTTCGTTGGTGAGCACCGCGGTCAGGCGATCGGCGGTGGTGGCGCCGGTAAAGGCGGGCTTGCCCGACAGCATTTCGTAAAACACCGCGCCAAAGGAAAAGATATCGGAACGCGCGTCGACGTCCAGGCTCCGCGCCTGTTCGGGCGACATGTAGGCCACCGTGCCGATGATGGTGCCTTCGTGGGTCAACTCCATCTGCATGCTGCCCGTTTCGGCATACGGATCGGCAGGACGGCCGTTCAGCTTGGCGAGCCCGAAGTCCAGCAGTTTGACGACGCCGCCGTGGCTGACGATGATGTTCGACGGTTTGATGTCGCGATGGGTGATGCCGGCCTTGTGGGCCGCCTCAAGCGCCGCCAGGATCTGGATCGCCAGGCCCAGCGCCTCCGCAACCGGCATAGGCTGGCCGCCAATCCGTTCGGCGAGCGTCCGCCCGGAGACGTACTCCATGACGATGTAATCGCGCATCTGGCCGGCGATTTCTTCGTAGCCGACGTCGTAAATGCGCACGATGTTGTCGTGGCGCAGCGACGCCGCCACCTTCGCCTCATTGCGGAAGCGCAACTGGCGCTCGGGCTCAGCCAGGGCCTTGGGCGAAATCACCTTGATCGCAAAGTCGTCGCCCGTATTTTTGTCTTTGGCACGGTAGACAACACCCATACCACCGGAGCCAATCTCCGATTCCACAAGGTACTGCCCTCGGATCGTCGATCCGATAATTCCGTCCATGCTCATTTTGTCAAAGGGAGATGCAGAAGTGCAGTTTACAAGCTTCCCACGATGGGCCTTATGGTA
>JAFDVT010000621.1 GCA_018268875.1 Acidobacteriota bacterium | reverse complement strand
TGGCCAGCAATCCCACCCAGGCCGCGCGCGCTGCCGGATGCAGGTCAATATCATCCTGCGCGACTCCGGGAAACAGGTACGTGCACAGCAGGCGAACGAGTTCGGGGTTGCCGAACATCAAGTCGGATTCGTTGGCCAGGTTGGTATGTACCTTGGACATCGAAATGCCCACCAGCAGCACCGGCAGCAGCACCAGGAATCCGGCGATCGGCCCCGCTACGGCAATGTCGAACAACGCGCGCCGCGAAAAAATCGGCGCACGAATTCGGATGAACGCGCCCATGGTGCCGATCGGCGTCGGAAACGGGATGAAATACGGGTAGGTGGCGTCTACTTCGTAGTATTCGCAGGCCAGAAAGTGCCCCATCTCGTGCGCGAACAAAATCAGCAGCAGGGGCAGGGAAAAGATCAGTCCGTTTGCCAGCAGCGCCGGACTGGCCAGCAGCATCGAATAACGGTCGGAGTCCAGCGTGAACGCCAAATCGCGCTGGAACAGGTACATCATGTCCGCGCCCGCCAGCGTTGTGGAAAACAAGGTCAGCAGAAACAGCAGGACAGGCAGCGCCAATTGGCGTCGCGAACGGCGAAAAGTCCGCTCGCCATCATGGTTGTACGTCGGGCCGGCCGGCGCTGGAACTTCCGGCGAGGCTCCGGTTGACGATGAAGGCGGAAGCGGACTTTCCTGGGGATTCCCTGTCGAAGGGAGAGACATTTATTGCAGGGCTTGCAGTTCTTTGCCCGGCTTGAACCGGACGGCTTTCCCCGGCGGGATCGCCACTTCGGCTCCGGTGCGCGGGTTACGGCCGATGCCGGTCTTTCGGGGGCGTACGTTGAAAATGCCAAAGCCCCGGAGCTCAATACGTTCCCCCTGGGCCAATGCCTTTTTCATGCTTTCAAAAACGGTCTCCACCGCCATCTCAGCCTTGGTTTTGGTGATTCCCGTCCGGTTTACTACTTCATTGATGATATCGAGCTTGATCAAAACCGTTCCTCCACGGTGCGCAAGGCGAATCCCCCGCAGTTTCGCCACGCCCCAAACCCAATGATAAGATTGGAGTTAAACCCTTGTCAAGAACGCCAATTTCACGCGACGCGTTTCGCCGGGCCTGTTCCCGGTTCGCCACCGGCGTTGCCGTCGCCACCGTCCTCGACCGTGACGGAAAACCCCACGGTCTCACCATCAATTCCTTCACCTCTGTCTCCGCCGATCCGCCTCTTGTGTTGATTTGCCTGGACCAATCCTGCTCTCTTCTTACGCATTTCTCAGGTAGTGGGCATTACGCATTGAGTTTTCTGAGCGAGGAGCAACAGGAATTGTCGAACCGTTTTGCAGCGCTGCCCGAAGGCCGCTTCCAGGGCGTTACCTGGAAGCCCGGACCCGCCACCGGAATGCCCATCCTCGATGGGTCCATTGGCTTTATGGAATGCAGCGTCCACCAGCAGATCGTTGCCGGCGACCATACGCTCTTCATCGGCCACATCGAGGATTGCGGGGGCCAACCGGAAGCCAGACCGCTTCTTTACTACGCCAGCGCGTACCAAAAAATCCGCTAGTTTGCGTATCCTACTGTAGATAAGACTACTCTTGGCCAACACTGTCCCATTTCGCATCGGCAACTACAACTGCCAGCAACGCCTGGGCGGCAACTTCGGTGAGGTGTATTACGCCATCCACGCCGAAACCGGGCAGAACGTTCTGGTCAAGATCATGCAGCCTTCGGGACAGCCGCAGATGTTCCGCCAGCGCTTCCTCATCGAAGCCCGCGTCGCCTGCCAGTGTGTCCATCCCAACCTGATCCAGACCTACGAAGCCGGCGAAATCGACCGCCAGTACGCGCTGGTCATGGAAATTCCACAGGGCGAAACCCTCCGCGCCGCCATCGACCGCGGCGCGTACACCAACGAAACCGACGCCCTGTCGCTGATCCTGCATCTGACGCACGCCATTGCGTTTCTCCACAACTTCGGCATTGTCCACCGCGACCTCCAGCCCGAAAACATCATCATCGCCCCCGATGGCACGATGAAGCTGTTCGACTTCGGCGTCGCCCGCCTCGGCGAGGACAAACTGCCGGTCGAAGGCGACCTCACCGGCACGCCCATCTACATGTCGCCCGAACAGGTGCGAGGCGAAGCCGCCACCAAGCAGACCGACATGTACTCTTACGGCGTCCTGCTGTTTCACATTCTCACCCGAGCCTATCCGTACCGCCTTGCCGGCCATGAGGATTTGTACAACGCCATCGTCAGCCGCGAACCCAACCTGCAACCGTTGCTCCAGCGTCAGCTACGCAACGGCTTTCTGGTGGACCTGATTCGCAACTGCCTGCTCAAGGACCCCGCGCAGCGTCCCCCGTCATTCGACTGGGTCGAAAAGTTCCTCCGCGACGCGTCCCAGGGACAGCCGGCGCGCGCACCGGAGCATCCGGCCGCCATGTTGCGCGCCATGGCGCTGCCCCCGCCGGTACCTGCCTCGGGACCCAAAGTATTTTCCAGTTCCCGAACGCCCGTCTCGATCCCCAAGCCTCCGCTGGACAAACCGGCGGCGGGAAAGAAAATCGGGTCCACGACCCTGCTCTGGGCCGGAGGAATCGGACTGGTCCTGCTCGCGGCGCTCGCCGTGGGAGCCTTCCTGGTCACCAAGGCCAAGCAATCCCAGGCCAACACCAAAAGCGCGGCTGCCACAACAACAACCTCCACCGCCACCACGACGACGCCGGAACCGGCCCGTTCGTCTGCTGCTTCGCCAATCGCGGTACCGATGCAGACGGTTCCCGCCGGCCAGGCGCTCGTCGGCCGTGACCTGGAACTTGTGCAAGTCCCGGCGTTTGAAATCGACCAGATGGAAGTTTCGAACGGCAATTACCTGGAGTTCTGCAAGAGCACGGGCCGCGAATGTCCTCCGGGTATCGACACGCTGGACCCCCAACTCCCGGTGGTCAACGTGACGTTTGACGACGCGGCGGCGTTCGCCAAATGGGCCGGCAAGCGCCTGCCTACCGCGGTCGAATGGGAAAAGGCCGCCCGGGGAGCCAACGGCCAGAAGTTTCCCTGGGGCGACCAGCCGGAACTCGAACGAGCGAACGTAGGCTCCACCGGCTACCTCGCCCGAGTGAACGCCCGCGGCAACGGAGCCAGCCCCTACGGCGTATTGAACCTGATCGGCAACGTCTGGGAATGGGTCAACGAGCCGGTGAAGCTGACGCCCAGCGACCTGCAGCGGACGCAGTATCTGTTGGTCCCGCCCGTCCAGCCCGGCGAGCCGGCCTACCAGATCCGTGGAGGCTCCTTCATGCACGTCGTTTCATTGGCGAACCTGGCGGAACTGACCTGGGATTACGCCCCGGTCCCCGCGCGGTTCAAGCGCAACGACATCGGCTTCCGCTGCGCCCGTAGCCTCAATTGACGATGCGTTTCCTCTTCTGGAACATCAACAAAAAGCCTTTGCAGACCCTGGTCGCCGATGCGGCGCGGGAATACAACGCTGATGTTGTCGTCCTTGCGGAACTTGCCGACGACCCGCGCGTGTTTTGCGACTTGCTCAATCACGAATACCCGGGCTTCCACCCGGCCAGCCCGAATCTTTGCGAACGCGTAAAGGTATTCTTCCGGTTCGATCCGGCCAAGAGCGAGACGATCTACGAGAGCCGTTGGGTGACCGCGCACAACCTGTGGCTGGACCCTCTCCGGCCCCTGAACCTCGTCGGCGTGCACCTGCCCAGCAAACTTTGGACAACTCTCGGCGATCAGGTCTTTGATTGCGTCGATCTGCGCGACACCATTGAAGAAGTCGAATTTCGCGCGCTCCATGCCCGAACGCTTGTGGTTGGCGACTTCAACATGAACCCGTTTGAAGACGGCATGGTGGCCGCGCGTGGCCTACACGCCACAATGAACCGCGCCAGCGCCACCGGCCGAATCGTACGCCGCAGATTCCACCGCAGTTTTTATAACCCGATGTGGTCCAAGTTCGGCGATCTAACCCCGGGACCCAGCGGTACGCACTACTGGCGCGGCGACCACGTCAGTTTCGACTGGAACATGTTCGATCAGGTGCTGCTTCGCCCGTCCCTTGCGGAAAAGCTCGTCCAGGAAAAGATCAAGATCGTCGATTACATCGCCGGCGTATCCCTCCATGACGGCACCGGCGCGCCCGATGGCAGGCGATATTCCGATCACTTCCCCATCGTTTTCGAAGTAGACTGAAGGCAGGAGAATACCTATGGCGGCAACCGATCTTTGGGGCGACATCGGCCTGCAGAATACAACGGCGTTCTCCGTCCCGAACATCCTCAAAGATCAGGCGAAACTTCTCCGCCAGAAAACAGGCGGCGACGTCTGTGCCGAGGTCTGGTCATCCGGACTCGACCAAGGCAACGTCATTCAGTACTCGTTCCAGCTTTGGTCGCCGAAAGTCCCGAACTATACCTACACACTCTTCCGCGTACGCTTCGATCCTGCAACTGCCGCGATATGGATTGAGACCGATTCGGACCGCTGGGCGCTTGTTCCGGACTTTGAGTCCTGGCTGGCCGACGTCCTGTCGTCCGAAGACACCAGGGACAAGGTTCGCCTGCTAAGGCAGTCCGCCTCTGACATGGATGCTACGGCTCTCGAAGAGCGAACGCTGCCGATCCAACAGGCGTTGAACGCGCTTCGCGAAACGCGACTCGCGCCGCCGTCCCGCTTCGGCAGGTCGCCGCGCTATTCCGGCGTACGCTCGCCCAAGCCGGAATAACCAAGTTCCTCCAGTATCCTCGCGGTATGCTCCCCTAGCAGCGGCGCAGGACCCATCGGTGTCCTCTCCACCAACCCTTTGATCGGATTCGGCGAGACCTTTACCGTCCCCGCCGTTGGATGCTCGTAACTCCCCACCGCCGCGCGCGCTGAACCGTATGCTTCGGCTACCGTATGGATCGGCCCGCAGGGCACCTCTTCGCGGTCCAGCAACTCCAGGATCTCCGCCCGCGTCATGTGGACCACCGCTTCCTGGATCTCCGCCAGCACTGCCTGCTTGTTCGCGCAACGATCTTTATTCGACGCAAACCGCGCGTCCTTGAGCCACCGTTCGCGACCCACCGCCTTGGCGAACCGCTTCCAGATCCGCTCATTCGGAGCCCCGATCACCACTCGCCCGTCCGCGCACAAGAACGTGTGGTACGGCACGATCGCCGACCCGATCGGAGGTTCCTCGCCGGACCCGAAGTACATCGGCCCCAGCGAACACATGGACGCCTGCAAGCAGTCCAAGAGTCCCACCTCCAGATGACGTCCGCGTGGCCTGTCCTTCTGCAATAAGGCCAGCAAAATCGCCTGATTCGCGAACAACCCCGTCACAATGTCGGTTACCGGAAACGCCACCCGGTGCGGCGTACCATCCTCCTGCCGGTTGGCGTACATCAGCCCGCTCATGGCCTGGACGATCAGGTCGTAACCCGGCCGGTTGGCTTCCGGACCCGCTGACCCGAACCCGGAAATCGACGCATGGATGATCCGTGGATTCACGGCCGATGTCTGCGCGTACGACAACCCCAGCCGCGCCGCCGCCTCCGGCCGGAAATTTTCGATCAGGACATCCGCTCGCGCAATCAAAGCCTCGACCACCGGCCGCGACTCTGCCGCCTTCAGATCCAGCGCCAGCGATTCCTTATTCCGGTTCAGCCCCAAGAAATAGGTACTCTCGCCCTCCAGGTACACCGGACCCCAGCCTCGCGACTCATCGCCGCCCTTCGGATCTTCGATCTTGATCACCCGCGCGCCCCGGTCGCCGAGCAGCATCGCGCAAAACGGACCCGCGACAGCCCGGCTGAAGTCGAGAATCAGTAGTCCTTCGAGGGCCAAGGGTTCTAGCATATGCGGTGACGGAGTCCCAGCTTATCGCTTTTTTCCAATAGGACCGTGTACTCGACGCAAAAACTGGCCGATAACGGGAGAGGGGATCATGCACAAGCGCTGCCTGCTACTTGCCGCGTTCGCCACGGCCACACTGGCTCTTGCTCAGACTGCCGCCGTTACCGACTCGGACGAAAAAACGCTGAAGGAAGCCGTCGAACGGGAGAAAGGCTCGCCGGACTCGCCGAAGTTCGCCAAAGCCTACCGGGACCTCGCCGATTTTTACTGTGCACAGAGCCGCTACACCGAAGCGGAACCGGTGGTTGCCAAACTTCTGGAAGAACGCGAGCACGCCTTCGGCCTCAACGCCGCCGAGATCGTTCCGGATTTGCACCTGCTCGCCCAATTGAACTTCGCGCAAATGAAGTTCGGCGCCGCGGAAACGCAATGGCGCCGCGCCTTGCAGATTGCCGAACAGGCCCATGGCAAGCAGCATCGCGACGTCGCCTGGCTGCTGGAAAACCTCTCCCGCGCGGCGATGGCCCAGGAAAAGGCTGACGAGGCCGCCAAATCCCTTCGCCGCGCCCTGTTGATCCGTGAAAAGTACGCCGTCGCGCAACCCCCGGTGGCGGCCGATCTGCTGCATCTGGCCACCACGCTGAACTTGCTCGGCCATGCCCACCAGGCGGAAGGCAAGGACACCGAAGCCGAAGCCTCCTTCGTCCGCGCGTTGCGAACTGTGGAGAAAGCCGGCAACAACCCGGTCGAACTGTCGCAAACCCTCGACAATCTCGGCAGTTACTACATCACGCGGCAGAAGTACGAGCAGGCCGAACCCGCTCTGCGCCGCGCCCTTGCCGTGCGCGAAGGCAGCGTCGGTCCCATCGACCCTGGTATCGCCCCGGTTCTCGACCTCCTCGGCGCCGCCTACAGCGCCCAGAAGAAGTACCCGGAAGCGGCCAAAGCCTATGAACGAGCCCTGTTCATCCGCATGAAGTCCTCGAGTACGGACCATCCGCTAACCCGCATGAACGTCGAAAAGGTGGCCGAAGTTTACGCCGCCCAGGGCAAGGATACGGAAGCGGAGCCGCTCTATCGTCAACTGCTGTCGGCGCAGGAAACCGAAACCGTAACTAGCCTGGTTGGTCTCGCCCGCCTGCTGGCTTCGAAGGAACGTGTCACCGAAGCGGAAAGCCTCTTTAAGACCTCCATCTCGATCCTCGACAAAGGCGGCTGGACGACCGCCAAGAAGCCGGTCATCAACCCGGCCGATCCGCCTCCGCCGATCCTCATCGAAGTCCTCGACGACTACGCCGGCGTCCTCCGCAAGATGAAGAAAAAGGGCGACGCAGCCAAGATGGAAGCCAAAGCCCGCATCCTGTCCGGTCGCCCTGAGGACTCTAAGAAAGTCCGCTAACTCTTACTAAGCTTCGTCGGTGACGCAGCCTTCGCTGGCGTTCTTCACCAGCCGGATGTACTTCGCCAGCGTGCCTCGCGTCGCTTTGTACGGCGGCATCGTCCATGCCTTGAGCCGCTCTGCCATCTCCGCATCGCTGATGTCCACGGTAATCGTGTTCTTCACCGCGTCGATCGTCACCTTTTCGCCGTTGCGAATCAGCGCGATCGGACCGCCTTCCTGCGCCTCCGGCGTCACGTGACCTACGATGAACCCGTGCGAACCGCCGGAGAACCGTCCGTCGGTCATCAACGCGACGTCCTTGCCCAATCCGGCACCCATGATCGCCGAAGTCGGCGTCAGCATCTCCGGCATCCCAGGACCACCCTTCGGCCCTTCATACCGGATGATGATCACATCGCCCTTGCCGATCTGGCCGTCTTCGAGGCCCTTCAGCATGTCCTCTTCCGAGTCGTACACGCGCGCGGGACCCGAAAACACCAGGCCTTCCTTGCCCGTGATCTTCGCCACCGCGCCCTCGGGCGCCAGGTTGCCGCGCAGAATCCGGATGTGACCGGTTTCCTTGATCGGCTTCGACAACGGCTGTACGATCTCCTGCCCTTCGGAAAGGCCCGGCAGATCCTTCAGATTCTCGGCCAGCGTCTTGCCCGTCACCGTCATGCAAGACCCGTCGATGAGTCCTTCGGCCAGCAGCATCTTCAACACCGCCGGAACGCCGCCGACCTTCTGCAGGTCTTCCATGACGTACTTGCCGCTCGGCTTGAAATCCGCGAGCAGCGGAATCCGGTCGCTCACTTTTTGGAAATCGTCGATGGTCAGCGGCACGCCCACCGCGCGCGCTATCGCAATCAGGTGCAGAACCGCGTTAGTGGAACCTCCGGTGGCGCTCACCACCACCATGGCGTTTTCAAACGCCGCCCGCGTCATGATGTCGCGAGGCTTCAGGTCCATCTCCAGCAGCTTCAGAATTGCCTTGCCCGCCTCGATGCACTCCTGCTTCTTCAGCGGATCCTCGGCCGGCGTGGAAGAACTGTACGGCAGCGACATGCCCATCGCCTCAATCGCCGTCGCCATCGTGTTGGCCGTGTACATGCCGCCGCAGGCGCCCTGCCCGGGGCAGGAATGCCGCACGATCGACTGCCGCTGCGGTTCCGTGATGTTGCCCGTAATGAACTCGCCGTAGCTCTGGAACGCGTTCACGATGTCCAGCTTTTTCGACGTCTCGTTGCAGCCCGCGCGAATCGTGCCGCCGTACACCATCAGCGCCGGACGGTTCAGCCGCCCCATCGCGATCATGCACCCCGGCATGTTCTTGTCGCATCCGGGAATCGTCACCAGCGCGTCGTACCACTGCGCGCCCATGATCGTTTCGATGGAATCGGCAATCAGGTCGCGCGACTGCAGCGAATAACTCATGCCGTCGGTACCCATCGAGATGCCGTCGCTCACGCCGATCGTGTTGAACCGCATCGGCACCATGCCCGCCGCCACTACGCCTTCTTTGACATAGCCGGCAAAGTCCATCAGGTGCATGTTGCACGGATTGCCTTCGTACCAGATGCTGCCGATGCCGACCTGCGGCTTGTTCATGTCGGCTTCGGTCAACCCGGTGGCGTACAGCATCGCCTGCGATGCGCCTTGCGACTTGGGTTGCGTAATGCGGGAACTTATTTTATTCAGTTGTTGCGCCATGGGGAGGAAAAGCCATTATCTCACTGGCCCCCGCCCTGCGACTTCAGCTTCGAATAGTTGCGCAAAACCCGGTCGACGTACGTGATCGTTTCCCGGTACGGAGGCACGCCTTTATAACGGTCCACCGCGCCCGGCCCGGCATTGTACGCGGCCAAAGCTTTCACGGAATCCCCGTCGTACTTCAGCAGCAGGTCGCGCAGGTACCGCGTCCCGGCTTCGATGTTCTGCTCCGGGTCGCTAGGGTCGGCGTGCAGCGCCGCCGCCGTGCCCGGCATCAGTTGCATCACGCCAATCGCGCCCTTGTTCGACACCGCGCCCATCTGGTACGCCGATTCGGCCTTGGCCACCGAATGCACGATTTCAGGAGGCAGCCCATGCTGGATCGCCGCCCGCGTCACCATTTCCTGGATGCTCAGTTTCGGCTTC
>JAFDVT010000620.1 GCA_018268875.1 Acidobacteriota bacterium | reverse complement strand
TGTCGAAGGTGAGCGGCAAACACAGCATGAAGTTCGGTGCGGAGATGCGAATCTTCGGACTGGGCTTTGCGCAGTTCGGCAATTCGCCGGCGTACTTTCAGTTCACGCGCGGCATGACGCAGGATGCTCGCGCGGCTTCGGCAACGGCGGGCGACGGGTTTGCGTCGTTCCTGCTGGGCACGGGCGCGGGCGGTTCGGCAACGCATCGCATCAAGCCCGCGGACTTGAGCCGGTATTACGCGATGTATGCGCAGGACGAGTTCAAGATCACCAATAAACTGACCGTGAATTACGGCCTGCGTTGGGAGATCGAAGGTTCGAACACCGAGCGTTACGACCAGCAGACGCTGATCGATCCATATGCCAAGAACCCGCTGTCCGATCGAATGAAGATGAATTTGCAGGGGATTTACCTGTTTTCCGGCGACGACCAAAGCGCGGGAAGGCGCGGCGTGCGTCCGGCGGAGCACAAGTTCAATCCGCGCTTCGGCATCGCGTACCAGGTGAATTCGAAGACCGTGATTCGCACGGGTTACGGCATCTTCTACGGCGTTCCGAAATTTGCGGCTACGGATCGCTGGACCGGCGCGCCGTATTCGAGCTTTACGCCTTGGGTTGCGACGATTGACGGTGTGACGCCGACCAATCTGTTGCGCAATCCGTTCCCGACGGGCTTTGTACTGCCTTCGGGACGTTCGCAGGGCGCGCTGTCGGGCGTTGGCTTCGCGTTGAGTTCGGCGTGGCCGGACGTGATGCGCACGCCGTACAACCAGCAGTGGAACTTCACGGTGCAGCGGAACATTTCGAACAACACGCTGATCGAGGTTGCGTACGCGGGCAACAAGGGTACGCACATCGAATTGGCGCAGGGCGATATGGGACAGTTGCAGCCGTCGCAGATCAACCCAGGCGCGGGCTTGACCGATGTCGTGGCGAATCCGTACTTCGGTGTCCTGTCGCCCAGCAGCGATCTGGGGCAGGCGACGATTCAGCGGGGACGCCTGGCGCGCGGGCCGTATTCGCAGTTCACCAGCGTGTCGAGTTCGCCGGCGTGGGGCAATTCCAACTACCACGCGCTGCAGACGCGATTCGAACAACGTTTTGGCGGAGGCGCGAGCCTGGGCATTTCCTACACGTGGTCGAAGACGATCGGCGACGCGTCGGACGGCATCTGGGTGGACGGCAACGGTACGCTGCGGAACTGGTATTGCCGGCGGTGCGAGCGGTCGCTCAGCATGTACGATGTGCCGCATCGCGCGGTGTTCAACTACAACTACGAACTGCCGTTCGGCAAAGGCAAGAAATACGGCTCGAACATGAACTGGCTGGCCAACGGGCTGATTGGCGGATGGCAGATCAACGGCATCTTTACGCTGAATTCGGGTTTGCCGCTGGTGTTCAGCCAGACGACGAACACGAGCTTCTCGTTCGGCGGCTACCAGCGGCCGGACGTGGTGGGCGGCGATGCGCGGATCGACAACCGTTCGATCGACAAATGGTTCGACACGACGCAGTTCCGCGTGGCGGCGCCGTATACGTTCGGCACGATTTCGCGGACGCATCCGAATCTGCGGAGCGATTTTACGAGGAACCTGGACTTTTCGATGTTCAAGAATTTCCGGTTCACGGAGCGGTTCAATCTGCAGTTGCGCGGTGAGTCGTTCAACGTCATGAACACGCCGGTGTTCGCGGCTCCGAATACCAATGTGGAGTCGGGGGCGTTCGGTACGGTGACGGGGCAGAGCAATCCGCCGCGTTCGATTCAGTTGGGTTTGAAGCTGCTGTTTTAGCTTCGACGAGGAGGGGGCCTGCCCGGGTGCGTGATCGGTGCAGGCCCCTTTTTTGCGGACGGCGCTGGCCAGCGGCGGCGGCGAAGATCGCTGCTAGGAGGACAGCGCGGTGGAGATTTCGGTGGCGCGGTCGAACATCATGGCGGCTTCCGTCGAGCAGCCCAGGAACTTCATGCCGCGTTCCTTCCAGAACTTGGCGAGTTCCAGCGTGCGGGTTTGCGTGCCGGGGAAGATGCCGCGCTTGACGCAGGAATCGCGGATGGCTTCCATGGCTTCCACCATCTTGGGATGCTGAAAGTCGCCGGGGACGCCGAGCGAGATCGAAAGGTCCGCGGGACCGACCATCACGACATCGATGCCGGGTACGCTGAGCAGTTCCTCGCGCGCTTCGAAGGCCTTCTTGGTTTCGATCTGCAACACCACCAGCACTTCGCGGTTCATCTGTTCGATGACCTGCGGGATGGTGACCTTTTCATAGTCCACATGCGGGCCGATGAGGCCGAAGCCGCGCTGGCCGACGGGCGGGAACTTGGTCCAACTGACGGCGTCTTCGAGCAGCTTGGGATCTTCGACGCGGGGGAAGATAATGCCGTGCGCGCCGAGGTCGAGGCAGCGGGCCACGAGGTCGTATTCGAGGCTCGTGACACGCAGGATGGGCGTGAAGCCGACCAGTTGCGACGTCTTGCAGATCTGCCACAACGTTTCCGGATTGAAGACGCCATGTTCGAGATCGACGAAGGCCCACTTGAAGCCGGCGGCGGCAAGGAGGCGAACGACTTCGGGCGTGGCGAGGTGGCTGAAGTTGGTGCCTAGCTGCACTTTGCCTTCGTGCAGGGCCTTTTTGACTTGATTGATGAACATTATGGTTTCGGTGTGCCGATGGCGTACAGCGCGTTCTGACTCCGCAAATAGATCATGCCGTCCACGATCGCCGGAGTTGCGATGAACGACGCATTTTCCAGTGTATTCGTCGCGACGACTTCATAGGTGGTTCCCATTTTGACGACCACGACATCGCCTTCCTCGGTGGCGAGGTAGAGGTTGCCGTTGGCGCCCACGGGCGACGCCTTGAAGTTGTACGGCTTGGGCAGGCGCTGCTGGCGGTAATGCGGCTGTCCGGTGGCGACGTCGAAGCAGCTCAACTGGCCATTGTCGGTGACAAAGTACAGCAGGCCGTTGTGCAGCACCGGCGACGGCGTATAGGAATTGCCTCGCGTGTTGGACCACACGACGGTACCCTTGCCATCGAGCCGGATGGCCTGCAAATTGGGGTCGCGAAAGCCGCTCATCACCACCACGATGTCCCGATGTACAACGGGCGCGGGGATCACGTTCGCCCCCAGTCCCGGGGCTTCCCACACGATCTTGCCGGTGTCCCAATCATAGGCGCGGGACTTGTTGGTGGCGCTGGTGACGATCTGTTTTTTGCCGTCCACCGTGACCACCAGAGGCGGCGACCAGGAACTGGGTTCGCCCGCGCGATCGACACGCCAGAGTTCCTTGCCGGAGGTCTTGTCGTACACCTGCATGTAGGAATCATGTTCGCTGTCGAGCTTGACGAAGAGACGGTCGTCATGCAGGGTGAGCGGTACGCCTTCGCCGAATTCGAGGCGCATGTTCTGGGCGGGGAACGATTTCTTCCAGACGATTTTGCCGTTGAAATCGAGGGCGTAGAGTCCGAAGGAACCGAAGAAGGCGTAGAGCAGTTTGCCATCGGTGACGGGCGTGTTCGACGCGTAGGAACCGTAGCGGAAGTGGTAGCCTTCGTGCGGCGCAAGGGTGGCGGCAACAGTTTCCCAGATCGTCTTGCCGTTGTTGCGATCGATGCAATAGACGACGAACTTGTGGTTGACGCCCTTGGCTCCCGCGCCTCCGCCAGCGCCGCGACCGCCTGTGACAGGTGCTGTTGCTTCACCGTTGGGGATCGCGGTGGTGAGGAAGATACGATCGCCCCACACGATGGGGGACGACATGCCGCGGCCCGGGATGTCGCGCTTCCAGGCGACGTTCTTGGTGTCCGACCATTCGATGGGCGCCGAACCTCGCGCCATGCCGTCGTCGTTGGGACCTCGCCATTTGGCCCAGCCGTCAACGTCAGAGAGCAGGAGGAGCGATACAGGCAGCAACATCATTTCTTCCCAGTGTGGACGGTGAGTTGAAAGATATCGTTACGCGCGTAGTGTCCGACGGCGTCAAAGTCGAGGCGGGCGCGCACGAGGTCGTCCAGGTGGAGTTCGGCGCTGAGGATCGCTTCGCCTTCCCGATTGGGTCCCGCGAGAAGGTCGCCCAGTGGACCTACGATACAGCTTCCACCGGCGGGCGGGGCGTTGCAACTAAGGACGAAGCAGCGGCCCTCCATGGCGATGTGGCGCATGGTGGCAATCCACGATTCGCGGCCGTCGGCGGTGGGCGCGCAATAGAGTTCGATGCCTTGCTGGTACAGCGCGGTGCGGTACAGCGGCATGTAGTTTTCCCAGCAAATCGCCGCGCCAAGCTTACCGATCGAAGTGTCGAAGACGTCCATCGTCGTGCCGTCGCCACAGCCCCAGATCACGCGTTCGAGCGCGGTGGGCATCAGCTTGCGATGTTTGCCGAGCAGGCTGCCGTCGGGCGCGAAGAAGAGCACGGTGCAGTACAACGTGCCTCCCGCGCGTTCGGTGACACCGGTGACCAGGTGCGTGTTGTGGGCGGCGGCGATCGCTCCGATGCGCTCTGTGTGGACGCTGGGAACTTCGACGGCGCCTTTCCAATACTGCAGGAACTGTTCGCGGCCTTCGGGCGTGCGGTTGCCGATGGTGGCGCCGAAGTCGAAGCCTCGCGGATAGCCGGAGACGAAGACTTCCGGAAACAGCATCAACTGCGATCCCGCGGCTTGCGCAGCGAGGGCTTCCATCTTTGCGATCGAGGCATCGGCATCGAACGGGACGGAGGCGGCTTGGATCACCGAGGCTTTCATTTGGTGAGCCCGAGCAGCTTTTCGAAGCGCGCGTTGATGTCCACCATCGAGAGTTCGCCGAGTTTTTGCGGGACGATGGAAGGTCCCGCGGCGAGGAAGATGGAGCGGTAGTTGGGGCGGCCGGGCCAGAGTCCATGTTCGCCGCGAGGCTTGTGTTCGGGCCACAGGACATCGACGCCGCGGCCGAACATCACATGGTCCGCGGGTTCGAAGGCGGCGACCGCGCCGTCGGCAAGTTCCGGGGCGAAGCGCTTCAGCTCATCAAGCGGGATCTTGCGGCCGATGCCGGGTTTGCCCTCGAGAAAACTGGCGATTTCCGGGCTTTTTGCGACAACGACGCCGGATGCGACGGTGAGCGCGTTCTTGAGTCCCGCCTGGCTGACGAGCACGTACGGATTGAGGATCTTGTCGGTGCGTTCGAAGCCGTGATCGGACACGATGGCGACGGTGACGTTCGATGGCGTGGCCGCGAGGATGCGGCCGATGAGTTCGTCGGTGTATTCGAGCATCGCTTTGGCTTCCGGTGTGAACGGACCGCGTTCGTGTTGCTCGGAGTCGAGGTCGACGAGGTGCAACAAGGTCAGCGTGGGCTTCAATTGACCGACGATGTACATGGTGGCGAGCGTACGGTTGCGGTCGTCCATCCATTCGGTGCCGAACGACGGGTACTGTTTGCGGATGCTGGCTACGAGCGAGGCGGGCGTCGCTTTGAGGGTGATGCTGTCCAGGTCCATGGCGCCGCCGTTGCGGCGTTGAAAGTATTCGGGCAGGTTGTAGTCGATCTTCGCTTCCGACGTGACGGGCCAGGTGATGGCGGCGGTGGTTCCACCGGCTTCGGCGACGCGCTGCCAGAGGGTTCGCGACTTGAGCAGGTTGGGCGTCCAATAATAATCGCCGCCTTCAGAGGCGGGACGCTTGTTGTTGAGGATGCCGTGTTCGATGGGGCGCGCGCCGGTGATCATCGACGTGTGCGACGGCCACGTGACGGTTCCGAACACGCCCAT
>JAFDVT010000061.1 GCA_018268875.1 Acidobacteriota bacterium | reverse complement strand
TACGGGTCCACTGGCGCCTGGTGGCCGCCGCGCTGGCAACGTGGGGATGCGCGCTCGCGATGTGGTCCTGGCGCGAGATCCTGCGTCCGGCGGCCCCCTCAGGCCACGCCGCCGCCAATTCGGATTTCGTTTTTCTGTTCTACGGCATCCCGTTGCTGTTGGCCATCGCGACGCCGCACACGCGGGACCAGCCGCGCGCCTTTGTCTGGATTGACGGGGTGCAGTCGGCCTGCGCCGGCGTCCTGATCTACCTCTACATTTTCGGCTCCCTGCCGTTCAGCGGGATCGACCCCGCGCCCATTTCGACCAATGACTTGTTAGGGCTGTACGACCTCGAAAATCTGCTCCTGGCTGGCGCGGCGACGCTACGGTTTTTCTGTACGGCCTCGGGCAGCGAGGAGCGCCGTTATGCTCGCGTGCTGACGGTTTTTCTATGGACTTACGGAGCGGTGGCGGCCACCTACAACCACCTTGCGGTGACGCTTCCCTACAAGTCGCTGGTTCCGGAACTGCTGATCGACGTCCCGTTCCTGCTGCTTGTTTGGCTGTTGCGGCGGCGCCAGTCCGACGACATCACATACAGCGCCACGCTTCCCGCGCCGGGACGCGCGGCACAGCTTCTGGATTGCGGCGGGACGGTGCTGATCTCGCTGGCGGTCCTCGGGTTGGGAACACTCGTGCTTCCGATCCACAATGGCGTCGGCGTGTGTGCGATCCTGCTCGCCACCGGTTGTTACTGGTTGCGGTCTGTGATTCTCCAGAGCCGGTTTCAACGCATGCTACGCGACCTGTCCGCCGCCAATGCCCAGGCGGAAGCGGCCAGCCACGCGAAAAGCGAGTTCCTGGCGGCGATGAGCCATGAGATCCGCACGCCGCTCAACGGCGTCATCGGCATGGCGTCCCTGCTGCTCGACACGCGCCTGTCGCGCACCCAGCGCGAATACCTGGAAACGATCGTGAGCGCCGGAGATTCGCTGTTGACCGTCATCAACGACATCCTCGACTTTTCGAAGATCGAGGCTGGCAAGCTGGAACTCGATTGCACGGAATTTTCGCTGCGCGAGGTGGTGGACGAGGCCGTGGAAACGGTGCTGGTGCTCGCCCGGTCGAAAAAACTGGACCTGAACGCTCTGGTCCACGAAGACGGGCCGGATCAATTGGTCGGCGATCCAGTGCGCCTCCGCCAGATCCTGTTGAACTTTCTGTCGAACGCGGTGAAGTTCACCGACCAGGGCCAGGTGTCGGTGCAAGCCTCGTCGATGCGGGAGGCCGACGGCAGCGTATCGGTCGCTATCTCGGTTACCGATACCGGTATCGGCATCACGCCAACAGCGCGCGAACGCCTGTTCCACAGCTTCACGCAAGTGGATGCTTCGCCCACGCGGCGCCACGGCGGTACCGGCCTCGGTTTGGCGATCTGCCGGCAACTCGCGCAACTCATGAACGGCGAAGTGGGCTGCACCAGTGAACCGGGAAAGGGTAGCCGGTTCTGGTGTTCGGTGCGGATGAAGGAAGCCGCGGGGCCGCCGTTGCGCCCACTGATGACCGTGCACGGCCGCATGGCCGGCCGCGCGGTCGCGCTATTCGAACCGGACCCTTTTTACCGCGAGATCGCGGAGGCGCATCTGCGCGCCGGCGGCCTGCAAATCGAAATTCTCAACGACGAGCAGCAGGCATGGGAACGGCTCGAAGCCAAGCCCGCTTCGCCGACCCTGCTATTGCTGAGTATTTCCGGCCTCGGACGCAACCTGCATCAGATCGTGGCCGGATGCCACCGGCGCGGCTGCTGCGGCGTTCTGTTGATGGGTTCCTGGCGCGAGGCCGAGGACCTGCATCGCGAGGCCTGTTGCGAACTTCCGATTGTACGGCGACCGCTGCGCCGCGCCCATTTTCTGGAGGCCATCTCGCAGGCCTTGGGTCTGCTATCGGAAACGCCCCATCCCGGCAACGGGCTCGCGATCCTCCAAGAAAAACGTGGCAAAGTTCTGGTGGTGGAAGACAATCTGGTCAACCAGCGCGTCGCCCGCGACATGTTGGAACGTCTTGGCGTCGCCGTGACGCTGGCGTCAAACGGCATCGAAGCGCTCTCCGCCGTGCGCCGCGAACAGTTCGACCTGATTCTGATGGATTGCCAGATGCCCGAGATGGACGGCCTCACCGCGACGCAGGCGATCCGCGCCGGAGAAACGGCCGATAGCCGCACGCCGATTGTCGCGCTCACCGCCAATGCGCACAACGCGGATCGCGACGCGTGCCTGGCAGCGGGAATGGATGATTTTCTCCCCAAACCGATTCGCCGCGAAGCGCTTGCGGAAAAGCTCACCGGCTGGATGAGGCTGAATTAACTGATTTTCTGGTTGTTGGCGTCCCTAATGGGATTCGAACCCATGTTACCGCCGTGAAAGGGCGATGTCCTAGGCCCCTAGACGATAGGGACGGGCTTAGGTGTGAACTACGAACCATAGAGTAGCGCACCAGTCCTCGAAACGCAAATGCCTGGATGCGGAACTGAAATCCCCACTCACTAGTAGGAATTCATGTATACTTCTCACTAGGGAATATCCGGAATGAATGTTTCCGTCAAGGGCGAATATGCCCTGCAAGCAATCTTCGACCTCGCCGTCCAGGATTCTCAAGATCCGGTCAAAATCGCCGACATCGCGCGGCGCCAGGCGATTCCACAAAAATTTCTGGAACTGATCCTTGCCAACTTGAAGCAGGGCGGTTTTGTCCAGTCCAAGCGGGGCGCCGAAGGTGGTTACCTGCTGGCCCGGGCGGCCGATCTCATTTCGGTCGGCGAAGTATTACGCTATGTGGAAGGAACCAAGGCCACCAAGAGTGAACGGACCAAGTCCGGACCTCTGGCCGCGTTTTGGGACCGCGTCGAAGGAGCGATGGGGCAGGTGATCGACAAGACCACCTTCGCCGAGCTCGCACGGGACTGGAAAGAACGGCAGACGAAATATATTCCCAACTGGGATATCTAAAGCTATGACATTTCAGGACAATTCGTTAAGCATCGGCCGTACGCCGATGATCCGGCTGAATCGCGTGCACGACGGCGCTCCGGCCACGATCTGGGCAAAAATCGAAGGCCGCAACCCGGCCTACTCTGTGAAGTGCCGCATCGGCGCCTCGATGATTTGGGACGCGGAAGAGCGTGGCGTTCTGAAGCCCGGCAAGGAACTGATCGAGCCCACCAGCGGCAACACCGGCATCGCACTCGCGTTTGTCGCCGCCGCGCGAGGCTATCCGATCACCCTGACGATGCCGGAAACGATGTCGATCGAGCGGCGCAAGGTCCTCAAGGCTCTGGGCGCCAACCTCGTGCTCACGGAAGGTCCGCTGGGCATGAAGGGCGCCATCGCCAAAGCGGAAGAACTCGCGGCCGGCGATCCGGACCGCTACGTGCTCCTGCAGCAGTTCAAGAACCCGGCCAATCCGGCGATCCACCTCAAGACTACCGGCCCTGAGATCTGGGACGACCTCGACGGCAAGCTGGACATCTTTGTCGCGGGCGTCGGCACCGGCGGCACGATTACGGGCGTTTCACGGTACTTCAAGCAGGTTCGCAACAAGCCGATCGTGTCGGTGGCCGTCGAACCGGTGAATAGCCCCGTGATCTCGCAGACGCTGGCGGGCGAGGCCATCAAGCCGGGTCCGCACAAGATCCAGGGCCTCGGCGCGGGCTTTGTGCCCGACACGCTGGACCTCACCGTGGTCGATAAGGTCGAACTGGTGACCAACGAGGAGTCGATCGAAATGGCTCGCCGCCTGGCGCGCGAAGAAGGCATCCTGGCGGGTATTTCGTGCGGGGCCGCCGCGGCCGCCGCCGTCCGCCTTGCCAAACAGCCGGAAAACGCAGGCAAAAACATCGTGGTCATCCTGCCCGATTCCGGCGAACGGTACCTGACCTCGGTCCTGTACGAAGGCTTGTTCGACTAATTTGACCGGCTGGATATCCGCGGAGGCGCTGCTGGCGCAGGTTCGCAACACAGCGCCTTTCCTTTACCCTTTGCCGCCGGTTCCCGCCGGTGTGACGCGCGTCGCGCCGTTTGCCGCCGAAGGTGGTCCGCGAGGCTTCCTGCGCGTGTTGGCGGCCGC
>JAFDVT010000619.1 GCA_018268875.1 Acidobacteriota bacterium | reverse complement strand
TCTATCTCGCTCTATTGCTTTGCGGTCTTTCCTTACTCCAGGCCCAATCGAACAACGGGGGCAAACTGGATTCCAAACGCGTCGCAGCGCTCATGCGCGAGGGCACGCGCCTCCAACAGGCCGGCGAGAATGCGAAGGCCATCGCTGTATTCACCGATTTGATCACGGCCAGCGGAGGTACAGCGGCCGCGAGCGTCTATTTCCAGCGCGGCCTCTCTTATGCGGCGCGTGAAGAGTGGGCCAAGGCTATCGCGGACTACGATCGCGCGGCTAGCATCGGGTACGAACATGCACGGTTGTACCTGTCTCGCGCCGCGGCACGGGTCAAGGTAGACGAACTGGAAGCCGCCGCAACGGATTATTCCACGGCGATCCGCCTCCGGTTGGACGATCCCGCGGGCTGGCTGGGACGGGCGCGCGTCCGTGCCTCGCAAGGCCGTTATCCCGAAGCCATCGAAGATTTTGACCAGGCAGTTCGCCTGAAGCCTGACTCCGAAGAAACGTTGCTCGAACGCGGCCATGCCCACGGCGAGCGCGGCGACTTCCGTTCCGCCGTTTCGGACTTCGACCGTGTTCTCACGGTGAATCCAAACAGTGAGAAAGCTTATTCCTACCGGGGCGGCGCCAAAGCGCGGCTGGGCGACCATGCGGGCGCGGTCGCGGACTTTTCGCAGGCCATCGCGCGCAATGGCGACGACATGGTGCTCTATCTCGCGCGCGCCGCTTCCTATTCGATCCTGGGCGAACACGAAAAGGCCTTGGCCGATCGCGACAAGGCGGTGAAGTTGCGTCCCACGTCGGCCTTGGCACTCGTGGCACGCGGATCGTCGTATCATCAGGTCGGCAAACACGAGCTTGGTCTCGCCGACCGGACCGAAGCGATCAAAATCGATCCCAATTATGCGGAAGCGTGGACCGCTCGCGGCAACGCCTATTTCCTACTCGGGCGCTATGCCGAGGCGCTGGGCGATCTGGACCATTCCTTAAAGCTCGATCCCAACCAACACGAGGTTCGAGGACTGCTCGAAGAAGCCAGGCAGCGCTTTATTTCGTCCGCCGTGAGCTCGCAGGCATCGCCGCCGCCGGCGCCGAGCCGCACCGAATCGGAAGTGGCGCACGTCGAACGTCCCCTGGGAGCCGCGGTTACGATCAGGACAAAGCCGATGGCGAGTCCGCCACCACCTCCGCCTCCGCCGCCTCCTCCATCCGCACCAGCGCCTGTGGTCCGCGAAAGGCCTGTAGCGGCCGTGGCCAAGCCAACGACGGCTGAAGCCTGGAACCAGAAAGCGCGCCAACTTTCGGCGGCAAAAGAATTCAGCGAAGCCGTGGAAGCCTTCACGCAGGCGATTCAGATGAAGAAGGACTTCGCGGTTGCTTACAATGGAAGAGGTTACGCGCACTACCTGATGCGCGACTACCGGAAGTCGATCGCCGACCTCGACGAAGCCATTCGCATCAATCCGCAGTACGGCAATGCTTATCGAAACCGCGCCAACGCCAAGCGGGCGCTGGGAGACAAAGCGGGCGCCGACGCGGATCTGAGCACGGCCAATCGCATCGAAGGGCGCTAACGTTTTTTAGGAAAGTTTGAGATTCATGGCTGTTGAAACGCTGACCGCCGAGGCTTTGCGGGCCTCCCGATCCCTCCGCGAACTGAGCAAAGAAGAAGAAGGCACGGACGTGTTCCTGCTTACGGACGCAGTGTACGGCTTCACCTACTGCCCCGGGCAGAAGGAAATGCCGATTTACGCCAAGCAGCCGTACCAGAGCTTTGAGGTGCATCGCCTCAAAGACGGTTCGACGCAGATCCTGGGCTATGTGCAGCCCGACATCAAGAGCAAGATCACCGCAAAGGGCGGCGCCATCGAAGCGATTCTGTACCCCGGCCCGTTTGCGACTTCCACCGAACTGGTGAGCCTGGACGTGCAGGACCTGCAACCGGCCAAGAAAGCCATTTCGCGCGAAGACGGCAACCCTCTCAAGACGCTGATCTATTCCGAATAAGAACCGCGTGACGGCACCGCCCCCCAGGTTCGGCCTTCATACCTCCACCGCCGGCGGACTCGACAACGCCGCGCAGGAAGCGCTCGCCGTTGGCGCCGACTGCATGCAGATTTTTTCGTCGAGTCCCCGGACCTGGAAAGCCAACCCGGTGGACCCCATCCGTGCCAAGACGTTCCAACTGCTGCGCGACAAGCATGGGCTCCACCCGCTTGCCATCCACTGCAACTACCTGATCAACCTGGCCTCCACCGACGCGGAGGTTCTGGAAAAGTCGGTCCGGTCGCTGCGCGGGGAGATGGAGCGGGCGGTGACGATCGGCGCCGATTTCCTGGTCCTGCACCCGGGCAGCAAGAAGAATCACCCTGACACGGAAACGGCAATCCAGTTTGCCGCCGCCGCGATTCACACCGCCGCGCGAGGCTTAGCCTTCGGCAAACTCAAAGTTTTGTTCGAGAACACGGCGGGAGCGGGCCAGTCGATCGGCTCCCGTTTTGAGGAACTCGCCATGCTCACCGCCATGGTCCATCAACTGGACGGCGGCGAGTTTCCGGCCGGCTACTGCATCGACACCTGCCACTGTTACGCGGCGGGTTACGACATCGCCACCGCAGACGGACTTTCTGATACAGTGCTGCAAATGGATTCCATCCTCGGCCTCCGCAACATTCCGATGTTCCACGCCAACGACTCCAAAGGAGCGCTGGGCTCGCATCTGGATCGCCACGCCAATATCGGCTTCGGGCAAATCGGCACCGACGGGTTCCTGCGAATCCTCACTCATCCGCAACTGGCTCCAGGCAAAGCGTTTATTCTCGAAACGCCGCTCGACGACGGATGGGCGCAAAAGGACATGGAGGCATTGCGGTCGTTGTCAATGGGGTAGACGGCGTTTTGGTTCAAAAAGGGTAAGAGGGGGTCGATAGGGTCCTTGTGGTAGCGTCCCGATGGGCAAGTCGCGCAGCCCGCGCCACTGCGATACACGTCTGTATGGCAGCGGCGATGGTGCCTTTGTGCGCCGCAACTGCGGCGTCCGAACAGCTACGCCTTTTGCCGTCACAGTACCTGGTGGATCAGTGGACGAGCGATGTCGGAATGCCGGAGGAAACGGCGGCCGAGATGGTTCGCATTCCCAACGACCATTTGTTGATCGCCACCGCCCAAGGCGTGGTTCGCTTCGACGGCCAGCGCTTTCGCACCCTTTATCCGAATTTGCCCAAGGCGATCGCGCATTCCATCATCTGGACGCCCGGCTTCGGCGCCGAATGCATGATCGTCGGCTACGGCGTGGCGACGGTGGAGGACACCAAGCTGGCGCTGCGCTACCCGATGAGTTCGACTTCGAACAGCCAGCGGACGATTCGCCGCGACCGGCAGCAGCGGCTTGTCGTGCTGACTGGTTCGGAGTTGTACCGCGAGGACAAGCCCCGCGGGGAGCTCAAAATCTGGCGGCGGTTTCCCGCCACCGCGCAGCGCATGGTCGAGATGGACAACGGCTCCTGGCTGGTCGCGTCGGGCACCGATCTGTACCTGGTCAACGACGAGAGTCCCACGCCGACGCTCTATCATAAGCTGGACGCCCGCATCGAGACGGTGGTTCGCACGCGTTCCGGAGTCGTTTACGTCGGCAACTCGCAAGGGTTGTTCCGGAACGACCCGGGGCAGAAAAACTTCGTGACGGTGCAAACGCGATTCAGCGTGTTCGCGATCGCCGAAGGCGCGGCTGGCGAACTGTGGATCGGTACGGAAAAAGGGCTGCAGCGCATGGGAACCGACGGCCAGTTGCAGGAGTTTGGAACCAACCTCCAATTGCGGCCCGAGCCCATTTCGACCATCCTTTTCGACGAGGACGGCAGCATCTGGGGCGCCTACCTCACGGGCGGGTTCTTCCGGCTGCGCATACCGCGATTCGTGAACTGGTCGGTGCAGGAAGGTTTGACCGGTGGTGTCGTGCAGGCGGTGCATCACGATGGGAAGGGCGGAGCCTGGATCACGGCGCGGCGCGGTGTCCATCACATCAGCGCCACAGGGCAGATTCGCGATGTCTCCGGGGACTGGAAAGCGCTGAACGCGAAGCAGAGCGTCTACTTCGAAGCGGAACATAAACTGTGGGTAATCGGCTTTTGGGGCGTGCGGGAGGTGGACACCCTAACGTTGACGTCCCGCAAGTTGCCACTCCCGCCGTCGCCGGCGGCGTTGTTCCGCATCTACCGACGCGCGTCGGGCGAATGCTGGGTGATCACTGTGAAGGGCGAGGTGTTCAAATGGCGGAACGGTGCGTGGGAAGCCTTTCCGATCGAAGGCATGCCAGTGCCCGATTCCACCGGCACGCTGGTAGAGTCGCCGGCGGGCGAAACCTGGATGGCCATACGCGGCGCGGGTTTCTTCCGGATCGTGGGCCAAAAGGCGCAAGCCTTGGCGTTGGACCAGCCGGAACGCCTGATGGTACACGCCATTTATCCGGACCGCAGCGGGAACATCTGGCTGGGGCTCGATGGTGCCGGCATAGGTCTCTATGAAAACGGTCGCATTCGAACGCTGATGGTGGATTCGACGGCGCAGATGAACAGCGCCTACCTGATCGTCGAAGACACCCGCGGGTTCCTGTGGTTTGGCCTGCGGCGGGGCCTGTTTCGAATCCCGAAGCAGGAACTGCTTTCCTACTTTCGTGGCACGCTCAAGGGACCGGTTCCGATCGCCCGGTATTCGTCCCAAAGTGGACTGCCCAACGCCAACTTCGGCGCGTCGACAACGGTAAATCATCCGGTTCCGGCCGACACGCTGTGGTTGCCGCAACTGCGTGGGCTGGTGCGTGCCGATGCGGCCGGCCTTCACCCGAACCAAACGCCTCCGACGCCGCATATCGACAACGTGTTGGTGGATGACGTGCCGTATCCGATTCGGGACGGCGAGGTCAAGGTGCCGGCCCGCGCCCAGCGCGTGACCATCGGGTTTCACGGCACGTTCCTACCCGTACCGGGGGGCGTCCGCTACCGGTATCAATTGGAAAACTTTCAGCAATCGCCAACCGGTCCGTATACGCAGCGCGAGGCGACGTTCACGCAGTTGCCGCCGGGCCAGTACGTCTTTCGCCTGTGGACCGCCAACAGCGACGACGTCTGGAACGCGCACCCGCTGGAATTGCGTGTACAAGTCGCGCCCGCGTTTTATCAAACCTGGACGTTCCGGCTCGCCGCGGCCGGCCTGCTCTGCCTGGCCGTCTACGGCGCGTTTGCCTGGCGGACACGGCTCCTGCGGCGGGACAACGAAATCC
>JAFDVT010000618.1 GCA_018268875.1 Acidobacteriota bacterium | reverse complement strand
GAACCGAAAGCAAGTTGCCCTTGGGTCATGTCGTTCTGGCTGAGGTAGTAGTGCGCAAAGAGCGTCTGCCTGCTGGACAGGTTCCAATCGACGCGGGTCATGCCGAGGTGCGCATCTCGAGGTGCCGCGGAGACGGTGGTGAGGCGGCCGCCGACGTCTGCCGCGGGAATGAACTGAAGCAGGCGCGCCGCCACCGGGTCAAAGCGGCTGGTGGGGATACGATTGCCAGGGAACGGATTGCCGGTGAGCGGATCGATGAGTTGCGTGGCGATGTTCGAAAAGTCACCGGCACGTTCGGCGGCGGTCGGAGGAATGGCGTTGACTTCGGTGGCGGCACGACGGTCGAGAATTCCTTCGTACGAACCAAAGAAGAACAGCTTGTCGCGGACGATGCGGCCGCCGGCGGCGCCGCCAAACTGGTTCTGACGTTCGGAAGGTTTCGAAGGCAGGAAGAAGTTCCGGGCGTTCATCGCGCTGTTGCGGTGAAATTCCCAAAGAGCTCCGTGAAAACCGTTGGTTCCGGCCTTGGTGACGACGCTGACGACGGCGCCGCTATTGCGTCCGCTGTCCGCGGTGAAGTTCGAGGTTTGCACGCGAACCTCCTGCACGGCGTCGGGCGGCGGAACATTCAATCCGGTGTTACGGGAAGGATTGGAGAAGAAGGTTCCGTTCAGCGTGTAGTAGCTTTGGTTGGCGCGGCCACCGTTCACCGTCATCGTGGAACCCGCGCGGGCATTGGTGATTTCGCTATTGGACGAAGCGGAGACCTGGGTCACACCAGGGAGCAAGCCGGCAAATGCGATGACGTTGCGGCCAGCCAGGGGCAGGTCCACAAGTTGGCGCGAACCGATGGAACCAGCAAGGGTGGATGAGGTCGTGTCGACATTCACTGCCGCGCCTTCGACGGATACGCGTTCCGTAACCTGGCCGATCTGCAAGACCGCGTCGGCACGCAGGTTCTGATCGGTGGCAAGGATCAGGTCGTTGGCGGCGTAGGTCTTGAAGCCATTGCCTTCGACGGTGAGTGAATATCGGCCGGGCGTGAGACCGAGGAACTGATAAAAGCCTTCGTTGTTGGACGCTGCCTCGCGTTTGGCGCCGGTGTCCGGTTCAAGCAGCAATGCGCGGGCGTTGGGCACAACCGCGCCGGTTGCATCGCGAACGTATCCGGCGATGGTTCCCCGGGTTTGCGCCTCCGCGATCGACGCGAACGCGCCTACAAGCGTCGGAAGAATCGCGATTCGAACGATCCGGAGTACATGAAGCATTGAATTTCCCCCTTGTTTCAATGGCTGCCCGCCTTGACGGCGGCGATCGTTGGCATTGTGGACGCGTCAGCGGCCAAGAGCGAAGCCATTTGTTCGTAAGCGGCCGGAAGCGCCGTGTCGACGGCGCCCATCAAGACACCTTCTTCCCCAAAGCGAGCAGGTCGAACTTTGGGGGACCAGGGAACGGTGCGCGACAAGAGTTTTTCGATGGCGGGCAGAACGTAGCGGAAGATTTCTCCCGACAGCAGGACGGTGTCGGGATCATAGGCCAGCGCGAGGTTGGCGACAGCAACGGCGGCGTAGTTTTCGATCGGGGACGCAAGCGACAGCGCGATCGCGTCACGTTCGGCGGCGGCGGCGAACAGTGCGGAAACCGGCCCGAGAGTTTGCAGAAAGCGGCGGAGAGTGGGCGAACGCTTGGCGGCGGTCTTCACGCGCTGCGCGATCTGATCCTCGCCAAGAATAGATTCCATCTGTCCGCGCGGGTTGGATTCCTTGCCAGATGGAGGCTGCGTGGTGAAGTGTCCAATTTCACCGGCCGCCCAGTGCGCGCCATGGTGCAATTTGCGCCCAATGGCAATCGCGGAGCCAATACCGGTGCCCGCTTGGATGAGGACCGTGGTGTGGGCTCCCTGCCCGGCGCCGTTACGAATCTCGGCGGCGAGCGCGACGTTGACATCGTTGTCGACGCGGACCGGACATCCGAAGCGGGCTTCGAGCGGGGTCCGCAAATCGACGTTCTTCCATTCAAAAACATTGCCCAGTTCAAGAACCACACCGGAGGTGCAATCAACACGGCCTGGAACGCCGATGCCGATGGCGCGCAGGTCTTGTTCGCCGCCTCCGCAAAGGGAGAGAAGGGAGCGTTCGATTTGTTCGCGGACGCGCGATGGACTCTTGTCGTTCCGCGCGGCAACCTTCATCTGGCGGAGGATTCTACCCTCGAGGTCGGCAATCGCAAAACGCATCTGCTCCGCGCCTATGTCGACACCCGCGACTTTGCCGCCAGCGGCATTGAAGCTGACCATGGTGGGTCTCTTGCCGCCGCTGCCGCCCGATTCGCCTTGCCCGGTTTCGATCACCGCGCCTACCCGAAGGAGCCGGCTGACTTGTTCGGACACGGTCGGCTTGGAAAGGCCGCTGAGCTTAGAGAGTTCGGCGCGCGAAATTGGTCCACGGGAATGGATGAGGTTCAGAAGCTGGATCCCGTTCACACTCCGCATGTCCGGGGCGTTCATGCGTTGGCCAAAGAGATTGTGCACGGGGAAAAGCACGTTAGTTAAGCTTCCTTCCTTGCCGGATTAAATCATACTTGGGGTGCTTACGCAACGGATTGCCAGTAAGTAAGCTCTCCTTACGGCGTCCCCGGTGGACGATCGATGCCCAATTTCGGGAATTCTGCGGTTGACCAGGTACGCCGCCCAACGGCAGTGTTACGATCTTTTTATTCGTGCTACGACCTCGTGCGATCCCCGAAAATTTATTGCGTCTTGTGGCTGGCTCGTGAATCTATCGATCCATCAGTCCGCAAAAACCGGAAGGAAGGGGCCTGCCAGTAAACAGGCGCGCGATGGTCATAGAGAAGGACACGGCAAGATGACGAGGACGGCCTACTGGATTGCGGCCGCAATATTCACGGCGGCTGGCCCCGTCGCGCTGGAGGCGCAGACATCCACAGCGACTTTGAGCGGCGTGGTGCTCGATACCCAAGACGCTTCGGTAGCCGGGGTGACGGTCACATTGCGCGATCCGGCAAGAGGGCTTGAACGAACGACGTCCACAAACGATACAGGCGGATTCGTGTTTGCGCAGTTGCCGCCCAGTACGTACCAGGTTCAAGCGTCGCACGCGGGCTTTCGGAATACGAAGGTCGCGGACATCGTGTTGAACGCCGACGATACGCGGTCGCTTCGCATTCGATTGACGGTTGCGGGCCGCGACGAGACCGTCGAGGTTACCGATGAGGCGCCGCTGGTGCGCGAGTCGCCCGCGGTGGCCACTTCCGTAGACCGCAAATTCATCGAGAATCAGCCATTGAATGGGCGGAGCTTTCAATCGTTGATCCAGTTGTCACCGGGGGTTGTGGTGACATCGGCCGGCCTGGTTTCGCAAGGCCAGTTTTCGGTAAACGGGCAACGGCCTGGTTCGAACGCGTTCAGCGTCGACGGCGTGAGCGCCAACTTCGGATTGCCCGCGGCGACGTCGCCGTACGAGGGTGCCGGGGGCAGCGTTCCTTCGATGTCCGCACAAGGCGGCACCAGTTCCCTCGCCTCGGTGGACGCCGTGCAGGAATTCACAATCCAGACTTCGACCTACGCGCCGGAATACGGACGACAACCTGGGGCACAAGTGGCGATCGTCACCCGTTCCGGCACCAATACGTTGCACGGCAGCGTCTTTCACTACCTTCGCAACGACAAGCTGGATGCGAATAGTTGGTTCGGCAATTTCAACCGGATTGCCCGGCCCGCGCTGCGCCAGAACGATTTTGGCTTCACGCTAGGCGGTCCTGCGGTCCTGTTTCCCAAAGTCTATGACGGCCGCAACCGGACGTTCTTTTTTGTTTCCTACGAAGGATTGCGCCTGATACAACCTGTGGTCAAGACGGGGCTGCGAGTACCTACGCTGGCCGCTCGCGCCAATGCCACGGGCGCCGTGAAAGCACTATTGGAAGCTTATCCGCTGCCCGTGACGGGCGCTTTGGCGGATGCGCCGCTCGAATCGCCGTATGCAGTGGGTTTTTCGAATCCTTCCACCTTGAACGCGACGAGCTTTCGTATTGATCATTCTTTGACAAACAGCGTGACCATTTTCGGTCGTTACAATCATGCACCTTCCGAGACGCAAGAGCGAGGCCGCTTCGCGACTCCCAGCTTCATTGCCAAGCTGCCCAATGAGACCCGAACGTTGACAGTGGGGTCCACCGCGCTAATTTCGGCGGCTTTAAACAACGACGTGCGGATCAACTACAGCTACGCCATGGCGGCGCAGACGTATGCGCAGGATACATTTGGCGGGGCAAAACTGTTGTCGAACGATATCCTGTTTCCATCGTTTGCCGACCCCGGCAGATCGCTTTACTACCTGTCGATCGGCGGCGGAGACGAGAATACCATCAGTCCTGGAACGTTCAGCCGGAATGTGCAGAGGCAGATCAACATCGTCGATGCGGCGAGTTGGACACAAGGTTCCCACGCGTTGAAGTTCGGCGTGGATTACCGGCGTTTGTCGCCCACCATTGGCGGCCGCGAATACGGCAAGACGCTGACCGTCCCAACGATCACGCAACTGGCAACGGGCATTGTTCCGAGCGGCACGGTGACAAAAATCCCCTCGTTCCTGGAACCTCGATATCAAAACCTGTCGCTCTATGCGCAAGATACGTGGAGGGCCAGTCCGCGGCTGACCGTGACGTATGGGCTGCGTTGGGAGTGGAACCCGGCGCCGTCGAATACGATTGCACGCACGGTGGCGGGACTTGAAAACCCGGCAACCGCTGTGTTGGCGCCTGTTGGAACGCCTTACTACAACACTCCGAAGAAAAGCTTTGCGCCTCGCGCGGGCGTCGCGTTCCAGCCATTCGCCGGCCGTGGAACCGTGTTGCGGGCGGGCTTTGGAACGTTTTACGACCTCGGCTACACACTGCTTGGAACGGCGTTGAGTCCCACGCTGTTTCCCTTTGCCAGCAGCCGGACGTACAGCAACACGCCCATTCAGGACCCAGTGTTTTTCGCCGACGTTCCGACGGTAAATTTGAATCCGCCGTATCCGCGCGTGTTTGCCATGGCTCCAGGTTTTGCCGCGCCGCGGACGTACCAATACAGTTTCGGCATCGAGCATCCGCTGGGGGCGTCGAACGCGGTT
>JAFDVT010000617.1 GCA_018268875.1 Acidobacteriota bacterium | reverse complement strand
TCATGGGCGCCGCGCTGCCGTACCGCATCTTTCCGCCGCTGTTCAACCGCTACGACGGCGGGCAGGCGTTCGGCACCCATGTGGATAACGCCATCCGTCAGATCAAAGGCACCGGCCACCGCATTCGAACGGATCTTTCGGCGACCCTGTTCCTGACCAATCCCGAAGACTACGACGGCGGCGAGCTGATGATCGAAGACACCTACGGGACGCAAAGCGTCAAACTCCCGGCGGGACATATGGTGCTGTATCCGTCCACCAGCCTGCACCACGTAACGCCGGTGACCCGGGGGTCGCGCATTTCGTCGTTCTTCTGGTTGCAAAGCATGATCCGGAGCGACGCGCAGAGGACGATCCTGTTCGATCTGGACATCGCGATTCAACGCCTGGCGACGGAAGCGCCCAATCATCCATCGGCGGTGCAACTCACTGGCGTGTATCACAATTTGATCCGGATGTGGGCGGAACTCTAAGAAGGAGTTAAAGTTGCGGGGGCGGGCAGCCGATTTCAAAGGTATGCCTGAGGAACAGGACACACCGAAATTCGACCCCGAGCTGTTGGTTGGGGACACGCGCCAATTGGCGGCGGTCTCGGTGGAGTCCTCCGATTCGGAAGCGGGCGAGGCACCGGGCAAAAAGTCCAAAGTGCTCGAAATCGGGCTGACGCTGGGCATTTTGAGTTGCGCGGCGGGGGCCACCGGGTACTTGGGGTTCTGGCCGTTCAACACGGCTCGGGCCAAGGCTCCGGCGCCTGTCAGTTCTCCGGCAGCTGATTCGGACCCGCGTCTCGGGACCTGGACTTCGGCGGTTGCGCCGGGTTCGAAGTGGATCCGGACGGTAAAAGTGTCCTCCGGCGGCGTGCATGCGTTCCGGGCGGCCTTCACGATCGACTATGTGGCCGAAAACGGCGCTCCGGTAGCCGGGGTGCTGGGCGATTATTCGGCGAATCTGTTGCTCCAGTCGGACGGCAAGGCGCAGGCGGTGGATTCCGAACAGGCCTGTCAATTGCATGCGGAATGGCCCTCGGACGGCAAGCTCACCATACGGCAAAAAGGTCTGTGTGGCGAGGCGGCCAACCTGATTGCCGACAACTCGTTAAGCGGGCAATATACAAAGGTCCAAAGCGTGGCGCCCCAGGCGGTGCGTCCCGATTGTTCGCAAATTCCTATCTCCAAGGCGGAAGAAAAGTTATTCTGCGGGGACCCGGCATTGCGCACCGCGCGCGAAGTTACGGGCGCCGTGTATGCCGACGCGCTAGCGCAATTGCAGGCACGCTATCCTGAACAATCCACAGAGTTTGAAGCGGCCAACCAGCAGTGGCAGAACGACGTCCGCAAGGTATGCCTTTCCACGCAGACGACGCCGGAAGATCCGGACGGGGCGAAGCTGACATGCTTCGGTCAGTCCTATGACGCGAGAATGAGCTGGCTGCGTCTGTTCACCGGGTTGCTGCACCTTTCGGCCGAACCGGAAAAGGGTGCGCAACGCTATTCGGACGCGCTGGCTGGTTACGCCGACAGCTACGGCTCGCAAGCGCTGCGGCTCCCGATGTTCGCCAAGCGGATGCTGCCGATTTTCCCGGCCAGCGAAGCGGCGGAACTCGACGTCGCGATGACCCACCGCGGTTCGCGCGACGGCCTCCACCAGTGGGGCTGCGGTCCCCAAGGGTGCGATTACCAGGAAGCCGCGTTCGAGATCGATCCCAAACGGACCAGCGTCACGGTCGCCATCCGCCGCGGGAACAAAATTACGGTCTTTGCCCCGGACGGCGAATCCACCTCTCTCCCGGATTCGATTCATACCTGGCTCGAGCAGCGGAGCAGCCGGGTGAGTGAAATAATATACAAACCGTAACCTTCTGAAACGACACACCGTTTCAGATCGCCACTCCGTGTTACATAACAACTCGGAACGATCATTCCATATCATTTTCCGTGGTACTACAGGTACTTCTAAATTATTAAGTTTGCAGTATGTTCTTGACGTTTGAGGTCATAAGGATATACTCTGAACGAGTAGTAGGGTGTAGTACGTCGGTACTAAGGAAAATTCACGTTTCACAACGGCCTGCGGCGAACCCTTACGCGAAACTTCTTGGAGGCTAAATGAAAAAGCTACTCTTGGTACTCGGAGCTGGAGTATTGATGTCGGTCGCTGCCAGCGCTACGACCGTAACCTATAACACGACGTCGTCGCAGTTGTGCGTTGGGGCCGGCTCTTGCGGCGTTTCCCAACAGACCATCGGCAATGTAAACATCGCTTTCACCCCCCTGTCGAGCTCGACTGTGGATGCAAATCCCACCACGTTCGGCAGCTTTGGCAGCGTTGACATTTCGTGCGTCGGCGGCGGCAGCGCTTGCACCAGCCAGTCCCTGGCCGGCCTCGTGCTGACCATCACGATCTCGCAGAGCGTCCCCTCTTCGGGCACTGGTTCGATCCCCGGCGGCACGATCACCGGTTCGATCAGCGGTTCGGCGAGCAGCGCGGTCATCAACTGGAGCAATGGCACCAGCGTTCAGATCGGCAACATCCGTTACTCGGTTGCGAACAATCCTCTGGCGCTCGTCCCGGTGACCACCAACAATGGTGTCACCAGCGTTCAGGCGATCATCACCGACACCACGGTTCCGGAACCCTCGACCTACATGTTGATCTCCGGCAGCCTCGTGGGCCTCGGCTTGATGCGCAAGCGCTTGAAGAAGTAGCTCCTTCCAACAAACAACCTAAAGGTAAGAAAACCGCCGGACAAGCGTCCGGCGGTTTTTTTGTTTTGGAACGGGTAGCGTTACACTTGTAAACGTTTTGAACTGGAAGAGCATAGCCGGACGCCGCATCGCCGTCGCCGGGGATCTGATGCTCGACGAACATGTCCACGGGACAGCCAGCCGGTTATCGCCGGAGGCGCCGGTTCCGGTGGTGCAGGTGACGTCGAGAACACTGCATCCGGGCGGCGCGGCCAATGTCGCCATGAACATCGCGGCGTTGTCGGGACAGGTGGAACTGGCCGGGGTCACGGGACAGGACGAGGCGGCGGAACTGCTGCGTAAGAGTCTGCCGGAAGCCGTCGGAACCGCGGCGATTTTGCCGTTGGCCACCCGCTGCACGAGCCGCAAGACCCGTGTGCTTGCCGACGGCTATCACCATATCGTTCGGTTCGACGAGGAAGTTCGGGAGGCGCTGGACGCCGAAGGACAACGCCAACTTTGGGATCGGCTGGGTCCAATTATTGCAAATTGCAATACGCTGGTGCTGTCCGACTACGCCAAAGGGGTCCTGACGGCGGAGCTTTGCGCGCTGGCGATCGGCCGGGCGCGAGAGCTTGGCGTCCCGGTCGTGGTGGACCCCAAGGATAGCGACTTTACGAAGTACCGGGGCGCGACCGTGATCACGCCCAATCTGAAGGAAGCGGCAACGGCGGCGGCCCAGTTGGGGCAGGCGTCCAATGACCCCGAGGCGATCGGCGCGGCGTTGCTGGCGGCGTATGGAACACCGCTGGTAATGACGTTGGGCGCCAAGGGCATGCTGGTGTTCTCGGGAGCGGTGGCGACGGAGCCGGTCCACATCCCGGCACGGGCTCGGCGGGTGTACGACGTAACCGGCGCGGGTGACACGGTGGTGGCGGTTCTGGCAATGGCGCTGGCGGCCGGTTTTTCGCTGGCGGAAGCGGCGGCGATGAGCACCGAGGCGGCGGGACGCGTGGTGCAAATGCCGGGTACGGCCACGGTGACCCTCGAAGAACTGCTGTCCGGCCGCTGATTCGGCGCGGCGCCGCCGCGGCGTGGGGGAAGTTTGGTTTACTAAAAGGATACAGCTGCTTCCATGTCCAATCCTTTACTTTCAGGCGATTTCCGGATTCCATTCGACAAAATTCAAGCCGAACACGTTGAGCCGGCGATTGAAATATTGCTGCGCCAGGCAAAGACGAAATTAGAAGAGATCGCGGCACAGCCGGGTCCGCGCACCTACGCGAACACGCTGGGGCAATTGGATTCCTTTACTGAGCCTTTGGAATACGCGATGGGCGTCGTGCGGCACCTGGAATCGGTGGCGACAACGCCGGAGTTCCGAGAGGCGCACAATGCCGTGCAAGGTCCGGTGGCGGAGTTTTATTCGGGCTTGTCGTTGCATGACGGTTTGTGGAAGGTGATCAAAGAGTTCGCGGCGACGGACGAAGCCAAGGCCCTGACGGGCGCACAGGCGCGCTACCTGAAAAAGACGGTGGACAGCTTTATTCGCAACGGCGCGGACCTCGATCCGGCGGGCAAACAAAAGCTGCAGGAACTGGACGTCGAACTGACCCGGGTGACGACCAAGTTTTCCGAACACGTCCTTGATTCGACCAACGAGTTCGAGCTTGTGGTGACGGACGAATCGAAGCTGGCGGGGTTGCCGCAAAGCGCGATTGAAGCCGCGCGGGAGAGCGCGGAATCGAAGGGCAAGAAGGGCTGGCGGTTCACGCTGCAAGCGCCGAGCTACCTGGCGGTGATGACCTATATGGACGACGCCGGAATCCGCGAGGAACTGTTTCGCGCCTTCAACAAACGGGCGTCGGCCGCGCCGTTCGACAACACGCCGCTGATTCCGGAAATTCTGCGGCTGCGCAACGAGAAGGCGAAATTGCTGGGGTTCGGCGATTTTTCGGATTTCATCCTGGCCGATCGCATGGCCAAAACGGGAGCCACGGCGCAGGCGTTTCTGGAAGATATCCGCGCGCGCACGGAACCGTTCTTCGCGGACGAAAACAAGGATCTTTCGAACTTCGCCGGCGGACGGGAACTGCCCGCGTGGGATGTCGCCTACTTCGCCGAAAAGCAACGCGTCGCGCTGTACGACTTTGACGACGAAGAACTGCGGCCGTATTTCCCGGTCGAACAGGTGATGTCGGGCATGTTCGACATCTTTTCGCGTCTGTTCGGCATTCGCGTGACCGAGGAGATGGGCGTCGCCGCGTGGGACCCGGAAGTGAAGTACTACCGGGTGGAAGACCAAGCGTCCGGCCTGCTGCTGGGGTGTTTTTACGCCGATTGGTTCCCTCGCGAAAACAAGCGCGGCGGGGCCTGGATGGATTCGCTGATCGCCGGCAATCCCGACGCGGGCAAGCCGCACCTGGGCTTGATTTGCGGCAACATGACCAAGCCGCTCGAAGACAAGCCGGCGCTTTTGACGCACAACGAAGTGGAAACGATCTTTCACGAGTTCGGCCACTTGCTGCATCACACGCTGAGCCGGGTGCCGGTGCGTTCGCTGGCCGGAACGCAGGTGGCGTGGGACTTTGTCGAACTGCCGTCGCAGATGTTCGAGAACTGGTGCTGGGAGCGCGAGTCGCTAGACCTGTTCGCGCGGCATTACGAAACAGGGCAGACGATTCCGCAGGAGCTGTTCGAAAAAATGCGGCGGGCGCGCAACTTCCGGAGCGCGGCGTTCCAGATGCGGCAGCTCGGATTTGGCGTGACCGATCTGATCCTGCACCGGACCTACAAGGCGGAAATCGACGGCGGCGTGGTGGAGTTCGCGCGGAAACTGGCGCAGCCGTTTTCGGTGGCCGAGTTACCGGAAGATTACGCGATGATCGCGAGCTTTACGCACCTGTTCGCGAGTCCCGTAGCGTATGGTTCTGGCTACTACTCGTACAAGTGGGCCGAGGTTCTGGACGCCGACGCGTTCACGCGGTTCCAGAAGGAAGGGCTGTTCAGCGCGAAGGTTGGCGCGGCGTTCCGCGATTCCATCTTGGCGCGGGGCGACAGCGACGATCCGGCCGAGCTGTACCGTTCGTTCATGGGTCGCGACCCGGACGTGACGGCGCTGTTCCAGCGCGCGGGCCTGGTGGCGTCTACGGCCGCATAACCTGTTTGTAGCAATCCCAGGTTCCACTGACGGCCTTGCTCCAGGGGAACTCTTTGGCGCGCTTATAGCCGGCTTCGCGTAACTGATTGCGGAGTCCCGGGGCGGCGACGAGCGCGCGCAACGCCTCCACAATCGAATCGGTGCGAGTGGGTTCCACGAGGATCGCCGCCTCGCCCGCCACCTCTTTCAACGCCGAGGTTTCCGACGTCACGACGGGCACGCCGGCGGCCATCGCTTCGATCACAGGAATGCCAAAACCTTCGTCGAGCGACGGGAAGGCGAAGATTCGCGCCTTGCGGTACAGCGCTTCGAGGTCGCGCGCTTCGACGTAGCCGGTGACGTCGATCCTCGCCGCGGCGGGACTGGCTTTGACGTGCTCCAGGACCTCTTCCGCGCCGAAACCTTTGGGCGAACCGGCGAGCACCAGGCGCCACTCCGGATTGCTTAGAGCTTCGAAGGCCTGAATGAGGCGAACGAGGTTCTTGCGCTTTTGAATTGCGCCGACATGCAGGATGATGTTTTCGCGATCGGCGTCGCCGGGAGGGGGTGCGGCCGGGGTGTAGACGCCGTGGTGCACGACCATCACCGGAACGTCGGGATGGAGCAGTGCTTTCACCTGTTCGGCGGTGAAGGCGGAGACGGCGATGATGAGGTCCGAACGTTCGGCGGCGCGCATGGCCTGGTCGGAAAAGCGCTTGCGGAACTCGGGGGTCGAATAGTCGCCGGTCATGACGAAGAGGTCGTGAAACGTCGTAACGATGGGCGTGAGACGGGCGCCGCCTTCGGTTTCGACGCGCTGGTTGAGGGCGTGGAACAGCGAGGCCTTGGGCGGACGGGCGTAACGCAGCAGGCGCCGCGAGGCGTTGGACGGGAAGCGGTCGGCAAGCGAACGCAGCAGCTTATGCGGCCGGTAACACCAGGCGAATTTGGCCTCCGGGTGGGCTTCGGCAAGGCCCCACATGATCTCACGGGAATATACGCCGACACCGGAGAGAGCGGTGTCCACCGAGTAGGTCGCGTCCAGCGCGATGACAGGCCTTGAAGCCATTTTGAGTGACTCTTGCTAGGGTGTGGTTTCGCCGTGCCCGGGGTTCTTCAGGTGTGTGTAGAACCCGAGTTCCTGACCAGTGAGGAACTTGGTGGCGAAGATGATTTGCCCGGTGTGTTCGGCAAAGTGCTGGACGACGTGATAGACCGCTTCGATCTTGGGCACGTCGTAATTCTGCACATGCGTCACGGCGATCAGGTCTTCCGATGTGAGGGACCGGATCGTCGCCACCGCATCCGCGACAGTGGCCTGCAGCTTTGCCTGCAGCTCTGCGACGCTGGGGCCCCCGAGGGCGTTGAACTCAGCGTCGCGTTCGCGGACATCAGCGGATCCGCCAACACCGTGGCCGATCCACTGCCGTACATTGCCGCACAAATGCAGCACAAGGTTGCCGATGGCGTTCGAGTTTTCCGAACCGCGGGCCCACACCTGCTCGCCGGTCAGCTTGCCGAGGCAAACGCCGATGCGTTCGGTGAGTTGGGTGAGCTTGTCGCAGGAATACCCGATAAACGCCTGCTCGGACGGGGTGGTCATAACAATTTGGAGAGTTTGGAGCCAGGGCGGACGAGAGTTTCGTTGCGTTCGGGACCCGTCGACACGCAGCCGACTTCGACGCCGGTTTGCGCCTCGAGCAGGTCGATGTAGCGGCGAGCGGCATCGGGTAGCTTGTCAAAATCGGTGACGCCGCGCGTTTCGGTCTTCCAGCCGGGGAGGCGTTGGTACACGGGTTCGATCGACTCGATGCCGGCGTTGGTGGCGGGCATTTCATCGGTGGTGACCTTGCCGTTGATCTTGTAGCCGGTGCAGACCGGGACCTCGTCGAGTTCGTCGAGGACGTCCAGCTTGGTGATGATCAGGCTGTCGAAGCCGTTGACGGCGGCGGTGTACTTGAGAAGGGGCACGTCGAACCAGCCGCAGCGGCGGGGACGCCCGGTGACCGAGCCGAATTCGTTGCCGCGCTTGCGGATGAGGTCGCCCATGGCGTCGAGGCTTTCGGACGGGAAAGGTCCTGCGCCGACGCGCGTGATGTAGGCCTTCGATACACCGACAATGCCGTCGATGGCGGTGGGCGGTACGCCCGCTCCGGTGCAAGCGCCACCGGCGGCCGCGCTCGAGGAGGTCACAAACGGGTAGGTGCCGTGGTCGATGTCGAGCATCGTGCCCTGGGCGCCTTCAAACAGCACGCGCTTGCCGTCGCGAATGGCTTTGTTGAGCAGCAACGCGGTGTCGCGAACCAGCGGCTTGATGCGTTCGGCGATGGCCTCGTACTGGCGGCGGATGTCCGGATAATTGAGCGTTTCGTGGATGCCAAAGGCTTTGGCGAGGATCTGCTTGTCCTCACAGAGCGCCTCATACATCGGGCCGAAGGATTCGGGTTCGTACAGGTCGGCGATGCGGATGCCGCGGCGGCCGATCTTGTCTTCGTAACAGGGACCGATGCCGCGCGACGTCGTGCCGATGGAGGTACGGCCTTCGCGGGCTTCGGACATTTTTTCCACCATGCGGTGGAAGGGAAAGATGACGTGGGCGCGGTTGGAGATCGCCAATTGGCTGGCGACGTCGATGCCCGCGGCCTCCAACTGGTCCATCTCGCTGACCAGCGCGGCAAGGTCGATGACGACGCCGTTACCGATGACGGCCAGGACCCCTTTGCGCAGAATGCCGCTGGGGATCAGCTTCAAAACATACTTGGTAGGCCCGATGTAGACGGTGTGACCCGCGTTGTGGCCGCCCTGGTAGCGGGCGACAATGTCGAACCGGTCGGAAAACAGGTCGACGATCTTGCCCTTTCCTTCGTCGCCCCATTGGGCGCCGAGGACGATAATGTTGCTCATGCTGTTGTTGTGGTTGGAACCCAAACTTCCTATTGTACCCGGGGTTGTGCGCATATACTGGCTTTAAGTCATGGCACTTTCATTCTTAATGGCGGCGGCCGCCCTAATGGCGGCGGAACCGGCCTCAGTCAAAAACGTGGTGGTGTACCAGCAGGAGGGGCGGTTTGCGGGTTGGCCGGCAAATCACGGCGCATGGAGTTGGGGCAACGAGATCGTGGTGGGGTTTGAATCCGGCGTCTTCAAGGTCAACAAGGGCATCCACGCGATCGACTACAGCCAGAAGGAAGAGCATCTGCTGGCGCGTAGCAAGGACGGCGGGGAGACCTGGAAGATCGAAAAGCCGCTGAGCCTGCTGCCTCCTCCGGGCGGCAAGATGGCGGGTGTTCCGTTGCCCGATGGCGGCAAGCCGGCGGTGGAGTTGAAGGAACCGATCAATTTCAAGAACAAGGATTTTGCGATGACGTTCCGGATGTTCGATCACAACATCGGACCGTCGCACTTTTTCTATTCCTACGACCGGGGCAAGAGCTGGAAGGGTCCGTTCCACATGCCGACGTTTGGGGCCAAGGGCGTGATGACGCGGACGGATTACATCGTGGACGGTCCCCGGACGATGACGGCGTTCATTACGGCGGCGCTCGAAAATTCGCGTGAAGGCGAGGTGTTCTGCATCCGCACCACCGATGGCGGCGTCACCTGGAAAAAGATTGGCGTCGTATCCACACCCACCAAGGGTTTTTCGATCATGCCGTCGTCGCTGCGGTTGTCAGACAAAGTGATTCTGTCGGCGATCCGGCGCATGGAAGGCGTGGGCGACGATAGCCGCGAGAACTTTATCGAACTGATGCGGTCCGACGACAACGGCGCGACGTGGAAGCTGGTGTCGCGCGTCACGCCGATGAAGACGGGCAACAGCGGCAATCCTCCGGCGATGGTTCGCCTGAAGGACGGACGGCTGGTGGTGACGTACGGACATCGCGCGGAGCCGTACAGCATTCGCGCGCGGGTGAGCGGCGACGAGGGCAAGACCTGGGGCGACGAGATCATTCTGCGGGCCGATGGCGGCGATCGCGACCTGGGTTACCCGAGAACGCTGGTTCGCCCGGACGGCAAGCTGGTGACGATTTATTACTACAACTACGGTCGCGACAAAGAGCGGTTTATCGGGGCGACGATTTGGGAGCCTTCCGTTAGCCGGTAGTCTTTGCCCGCAGTGAGGTTGGTGAATTCCTGCGTGGCTCCCGAGGGCCATTGGACAGCGATTTTGCGGGCCTGTTTGCTGGTTCCGAGTCCGAAGATGAGGGTCTTTTCGGAGGAGGAAAGGTAGCTGGAGCCGGTCTTCACCATTTGGGTTTGACCCGAGTCCACGAGACGGACTTGGGCTCCGATCGCATCACGGTTCGATTTGCCAGGGCGGCCTTCGAGGCGCAGGCGGATCGAACCGTTTTGTTTTTGGTCGTTGCGGTACAGGAACGCCGGTCCGCCGTTGGTGGTGATGAGAAGGTCGAGGTCGCCGTCGTTGTCGAAGTCGCCGTACGCGGCGCCGCGGCCGATCTTGGGAGTGCTCAGCGGGGCGGTCGCGACGTCGCGGAACTTGCCGTTGCCGAGGTTGTGGAATAGCTGCGTGGGCTGCGCGTGCTGGACGCCCTTGCCAAGGTTGCGAACCGAGCCGTCGATGTGGCCGTTGACGGTGAGCAAGTCCAAAAGTCCGTCGTTGTCGAGGTCCGCGAAGAAGCAGGCGAAGCCGAGCGTACTGCGGGTGGCGGCACCGATGCCGGAGGCCATGGCGACATCGGTAAAGACGTTTGCCAGCTGGTAAAGACC
>JAFDVT010000616.1 GCA_018268875.1 Acidobacteriota bacterium | reverse complement strand
ATCGCACAGGCCGAGGCGGCGATCAATGTCCCGTACACCGGAATCATCCGCGAGGTGGAGGTTCCACTGCAGAAAAGCCACAGCAAGAATTACATGGACCGGTTCCAGAACAAGAAGCTGACGCTGGAGGCCGGACGGCTGGGGTTTGGAG
Organism: Acidobacteriota bacterium; assembly: GCA_018268875.1. Classification (GTDB taxonomy): domain Bacteria; phylum Acidobacteriota; class Terriglobia; order Bryobacterales; family Bryobacteraceae; genus F-183. The sequence continues at coordinate 10,418 of JAFDVT010000616.1, read as the reverse complement.
TCATGCGGCGCGAGACCGGTCCGGCGCTGGCGTTGCTGCTGGGGATCACAGGGTTTGTGCTGCTCATCGCGTGCGCCAACATCGAGAACCTGCTGCTGGCCCGCGCGGCCAACCGGAGCCGCGAGATTTCGATTCGCCTTTCCGTAGGCGCCAGCCGCGGGCAACTGGTGCGGCAGCTATTGACGGAATCCATGCTGCTGGCGTTGCTGGGCGGGATTGGCGGCATCATCGTCGCGCGCTGGACGCTGTACGGTATCGTGTCCATGCTGCCCCCGGAAGGCGGCGAGATCTATTTCACGGAAACCACCGATTGGCGGGTGCTGCTGTTTACGCTGTGCGTTTCGCTGTTCACCGGACTGTTGTTCGGCATCTTTCCGGCGCTCTACAGCACGAAGCCGGACCTTGCCAATACGCTCAAGGATCAGGCGGGACAGGTGTCGGGAGGAACTTCCGCGACGCGCTTCCGCGCGATCCTGGTTACCGCGCAGATCGGGTTATCGCTGGTGCTGTTGATCTCGGCGGGGTTGTTCCTGAAGAGTCTGGTGAACATCGCTCGCGTGGACCTGGGGATTCGGACGGACAACCTGATCGTGTTCGGAATCTCGCCGGAGTTGAACGGTTATACGCCGCAACGGTCGCTGGCTTTGGCGGAGAAGCTGGAAGGATCGCTGGCGGCACTGCCCGGCGTGAACGGTGTGGCCGGTTCCATGCTACAGCTTGTGGCCGGCAACAACTGGGGAACCAACGTTTCTGTGGAAGGCTTTCTGTCCGGTCCCGACACGGACACGCATGCGATGTTGAACGAGATCGGCCCGAACTTCTTTTCGACGCTCGGCGTCTCACTACTCGCCGGACGCGAATTCACGGCAGCGGATAACCTCGCCGGGCCGAAGGTGGCGATCATCAATGAGGCGTTCGCGCGCAAGTTCAACCTGGGAACCGGCACGGCGCCGCTGGGCAAGCGGATGCAGCGCGGCGCGGGCGGCAAGAACGACATCGAAATCGTCGGCGTTGTGAAGGACGCGACCTACAGCAGCGTCAAGGAACCGGTTCCGGCGCAGCATTACACTCCATTCCGCCAGAACAAGGAATTCGGCACGATCAACTTTTATGTGCGCACGGCCCTGCCTCCGGAGCAGATCATTCCGCTGGTACGCCGCGCGGTAGCCAATGAGGACAGTCAACTTCCAGTCGAGAGCCTGAAGACCATGGACGCGCAGGTGAAGGAAAACGTCTTCGGAGATCGCATGATCACGCTGTACGCCTCGGCGTTCGCGGTGTTGGCGACGCTGCTGGCGGCCGTTGGCTTGTACGGCGTGCTGGCGTATTCGGTGGCGAGGCGTACGCGCGAATTCGGAATCCGGCTCGCATTGGGAGCCGACGCGGCGCTGGTTCGCAACATGGTTCTGAAGGAAGTCAGCGCGATGGTGGGCATCGGTACGCTGGTGGGAATTCCGGTGGCGATGGCACTGGCGAAGTACTTCCAAAACCAGTTGTACAAGATGGAAGGGGCCGATCCGGTGGTGGTGGCGCTGGCGGCGGCCGCATTGGCGATCGTGGCGCTGTTTGCGGGCTATGTACCGGCGCTACGGGCCACGCGGATCGACCCGATGAACGCGCTGCGTTACGAGTGAGCGGCCGGCGGAGGGTTCAGAAGTCCCATGGAACCCAGCCAGGCCAAGCGCTCGTCGAGTTCGTCGAACTGGCCTTGCAGATCGTTTCGCGACACGGTGCCGTCGAGCTTTTCCAGTAGCCGCGCGCTGGTTTCGTCCAACTGCGTTTGCGTGTCCAAGCGGGTGGTTACCGGCAGATTCAGTGCGGCTTCCTTGCGAGCAAGAGACCAGCCGACCGGCCGGTCGTCCTTGCCGTCACCGCAAGGGATGTTCATGGCGTGGGCTTCGATGAGCGCGCCTCCCCATAGCTTTTCCACCATCGCCGCGATGGCTCCGCGATTGGTCTCCGCCGGGAATATTTCTGAAAACGGCAGGCTGTTCGGCCACGCCGCGCGAACCTGATCGAGCACCCTTTTGTACGGCGCGGGGACGTCGGCGCGAATGCCGGTCAGCGGATTCTGCACCGCAAAATCGCCATTGGTGCTCGCGCCAACGGTATTGGCCGAGGTGCTGAAGCGAAGGCGCCCCATCGTTGCCGGGTCCACCGGCCTGGCGATGGCTTGATCCTGGCGGCAAAGCAGAATCTGGCGGAAGGCGCGCAGTTCCAGGAAGTCGTAATACTGTTCGCGAAGTTCGATGCTTTGGGCAGCCAGTTGTTCGAGCATGGGCTGCACGTCGGGCGCGATCTCATGCGGCTGCATGTCGTAATAGGACGCGTCGCAAAGGTAGCGGAAGCCGTTGGCGGCGGCGGTATCGGCCACCTGATGGAAATAATACGGCTGAAAATAGGGACCGAAATCGTCGTGGCTCACCCAGCTTTCGCCCTTGGTGTCGACGGCCTTGATCATCTCCCGCACCACGCCTTCCCAAGCTCCGTTGCGCGTGGTGGCGCTGCCCATCAGACGCAGCATTTCGATGGACTTTGCAAGGCGATCCTGCAGATTGGTGGTGCCACGCGAGTGGAACGCGGCGGCATCGCGCCAGGCATGACGCAGCATCGCGCCGGGGTAGGCGTTGAAGCTGACATACGCAATGCCGTTGGGGCTCAGGTGGCGGTCCAGGAACTTCCAAAACCGCTCGCGAACAGGTTCGGGAACCCAGGAATAAAAGCCGTGGGCGACGATGTAATCGAACTGGCCAAGTTCTTCTGGGAAGTCCATCAGATCCAGGGTTTCGAGCCGGATGTTGGTGAGGCCGAGGCTTTGACGGCGCTGTTCGGCGGCGGCGATGGCGGTTGCCGCGAGATCGAATCCGAAGAAGCTCGCCCCGGGCATGCAGGCGGCCATGGGCAGAATGTTGCCGCCGGAACCGCAGCCGACGTCGAGCATGCGGCAGGTGGCCGGATCGGGCGGCGTAAGGCCGTAGGCAACCGCCAGCGACGCGATGCGGTCGGGGTGGGTTTGCCGGAAGGGCCGGCTGACGTATTGAATCTCGTCGTATTCGGTGGGCATGGTGTGTCGCTTGTTACCGGATCAGAATGCCGGCGCGAGCCATTTTGGCTAACGTTCCTTCCAACTGCTGCAGACCCCCGGCAAACGGCGCCAGGTCGTCGCGCGTGCGGCTGCCGTCGATCAGCGTCACCAGGTGGCGCGTGGCGTCGTCTTCGAGTTCGATCGAACCGTGGTGCAGGTGCGGGATCGCCTTGTCGATCGACGCTTCGAGCCTCGCCACCCGCCATACTTCGGGCTTCGCGCTGGCGCTGTTCGCAACCGGGCGCGGGATCGAGTGAATGTTGATGAAGGCGGACGAATAAAACGTGTGCAGCACGGCCGCAAGGGCCTGCGGGTCGCCCGCAACGGCGGCCATTTCGTCGAATGAAACGGAGGCCGGCCAGCGTTCCGCGAGCAGGCGCAGGGCGGGCAGCGACACGGGGTTGTTGGTGGTTACGGTGACGTCGTTAATGCCGTGGCGGAACGATGTGGTGCCGGGTGGGGCGTTGGGGTCCTGCACGGGAACCTGCTGGATCGGGGCGGAAAAATGAAATTGCCGCATCCGGTCCACCGCCGCCGCGGGCTGCGCCGGGACCGTGGCGCGGCACAACAGCGTCTGGCGGAACTTCCGCATCTTGAAGAAGTCCATGTACTGTTCGAACGCCACGGGGTCCTGCTCGCGTATGGGTTCGAATTGGGCGAGGGCTTCCGGCGTGAGCGTGGTGGGCTGCATATCGCTGTACGCCGCCTCGCCGAGGTAGCGCAGGCCTTTGGCGCCGGCGAGCGACAGGAACTCGGTGAGATAGAAAGGCTGCCAGCAACCGGAGAGGTCGTCGTGGAAGATCGCCGCATCGTCCAGATGGCCGCGTTTTTTCATCTCGTCCTTGGCGAGCAGGTGGCCGGGATCGTTGCGGGTACAACCGTTGGCCACCAGGTTCAGCATGCCCTTGCCTTGTTCGACCTTGAGCTTCGGGTCCTCGAACTGGCGCGTGTGAAACAGCATCATGTCGCGCCACATGCGGCGGATATGGCAGCCGGGAAACGCGTTGTAGCTGATGTAGGCGATGCCTTGCGGCGCCAGATGATCCTGGCAAATCCGCAGCACCTTGTCGCGAACCGGTTCGGGCACCCAACTGAAGAGGCCGTGCGCGATGATGTAGTCGAACTCGCCCGCATCGGCGGGAAAGTTGGTGACGTCCATCTGTTCGAGACGAATGTTGGTCAGGCCAAGAGCGGCGATGCGTTTGTTGCCCTGGTCGATGGCCGTCTGCGCGAGGTCGACGCCGTAAAACGTGGAGTTCGGGTACAGGTCGGCGAGCGGAATCAGGTTGCCGCCGGAACCTCCGCCCAGTTCGAGGACGCGGCAACGGTCCGGCAACGCGGGCTGCATTCCAAACAGGAAGCCCAGGACCGCAAGCCGGTCCGGCTGGGTTTGCGCGAACGCGCGATGAGGATACTCGACAACATCGTAGTCCGTACGGACGCTACTACTGCTGCTGCTCATTATTGTTTGACTCGCTTGCCGATACAGTACAGGTGCTTGTCTCCGCGCAGAAAGATCTGTCCGTCGGAGACGGCGACGGAGCTGAGGACGTACTCGTCGATGTTGTTTTCGGCCAGAACTTCAAAGTCCGGGCCAGCCTTGAGCACGGTTGTGACGCCGTCCTCGCTGGTGATGTAAATCTTGCCGTCGGCGAGCACGGGCGACGCGCTGTAGGTGCCGGGCTTGATGCGCTTGCCGCCATACACTTCCTCGCCGGTTTGCATTTTCAGCGCCCAGACGATGCCACGGTCGTTGATGGAATAAAACAAATTGCCGTCGGTAACGGGAGTGGGAACGTCGGGGCCGTTGTCGAACTTCCAGACGCGGCGGGACTCGGTGACGTCGCCCTTGCCGCCGGCGCGGTACACCTGCAGGGGCCGGATGCGCGTGGGAGTGAACACCAGGTCGCCGTAGGTCAACGGGCTGGCGATGACGCGATAGGCGCCGTTGTTCTGCAGGTTGAACCCTTCGGCCCGCCACAGTTCCTTGCCGGTGGCCAGGTCGTGCCCGGTGACGGCGTCGCCGCCGCTGATGATGAGTTCCCGGGTTTTGGCGGCGGTGGTGGCAAGCACCGGAGTGGTGTAGGAATCCGGCGATTCCTGGATGGCCTTGGTGGGACGTTCGACGCGCCACAGGGTTTTGCCGGTTTTCTTGTCGATCTTCAATACATAGGACGGGTCGTCGGTGTTCATCCCGTGAAGCACCTGCACGAACAGCGCGTCTTCATACAGGAGCGGCGAGGAACCGTAACCCCAGTTGAGGCCGAATTTGCCGTAATCCTTTTGAATGTCGCGAACCCATTGTTCGTTGCCCTGAAAATCGAAGGCCTTGAGATAGCCGGTGCCGGTCATCACCCACACCCACTTGCCGTCGGTGACCGGGGATGGCGACGACATATTCTGCTTGCGCATCTTGATGTTGCCGCCGCTGATGTGTTTCTTCCACAGGGGCTTGCCGTCGTTACGGTCGACGCACCACAGCAGCAGGTTGTCCCCTTCGGCGACATTTAGAAAGATTCGTTCGCCCCAGATGATCGGCGTAGCGCCGGTCCAGGCCGGCATGGGCAGTTTCCAGGTGATGTTTTCGGTGGCAGACCATTTGACCGGCAGGTTGCGTTCTTTGCTGACCCCATCCAGGCCGGCTCCGCGCCACTGAGGCCAGTTGTCGGCGCAGCAGCACGCAATCCCGAGCCATCCAAGCAACAGGAAGCGGCGTTTCATGAGGTTCAGCTTATCATTTCGGGCGGGATGGTCCCGTACTGGCGCTCCATTGCGGGGTTCCGAACGTTTGTGTTGAACTAAGAAGGAATTGAAAATTGCCATGAAGCGCTTTGTCAAGTCAGGACTGGGCGGGTTTTTGCTTGCTTTTGTCCTGTTGTTTGCAGCCACGGGCTGTAGCTCCGACCCCAAGGTCCGCAGCAAGAAGTTTTTGGACAACGGCAATAAACTGTATGCCAAGAACGAGTTCAAGCAGGCGGCGCTCTACTACAGACGCGCCCTGCGCGAGGACGCCACGTTTGGCGAAGCCTATTACAAGCTTGGGTTAACCAGCATCAAACTGAACAACTGGTCGGACGCGATCAGCGCGTTGCAGCGCGCCTTTACGCTCGATCCGAACAACTCCGACGCGGGCGCCAAACTGGCCGAAATCTACATGATTGCGACCGCGCAGGACCCCAAGCGCGCCAAGCAGTTCGCGCAGGAAATTCGCGACGTTTCGGACCGGCTTTTGAAGCGTGATCCGAAGTCGTTCGACGGTCTGCGGCTGGCGGCGTTCCTGGATCTGGCCGAAGATCGCCCGAAAGAAGCTATCGAAAAGTACCAGAAGGCGAACGCGGCAAAACCCGATCAGCAGGAAGTTACGGTACCGCTGGCCCAGGCGCTGTTGAACGACAAGCAGTACGACGCGGCCGAAGCGCTGGGCAAGGAACAGATTGCGCGCAATAAGAAGGCGGCGCCGTTCTACGACCTGCTGTACGGGCTGTACATGCACCAGAGCAAGGGCGGACCGGCGGAAGAAATTCTGAAGCAAAAAGTGGCCAACGTGGGAACGCCGGAAGCGTACCTGCAGTTGGCGGCGCATTATTACGGCATGCAGCGTCGCCCCGAGATGGAAGCGACGATGAAGCAGATGACCGAGCGCAAGGACATCACGCAGGGACATCTTCGCGCCGGCGAGTTTTACGCCGCGCTGCGCGAAAATGCGCGCGCCCGCCAGGAGTTCGAAGCGGGACTGGCCACCGCCTCCGACAAGGCGTCGAAAACGACCTATACCAAGCGCCTGATTCAACTGGATGTGTCCGAACGCAAGCTGGACACGGCATCGCAGATGGTGGACAAGCTGCTGGCCGAAGATCCGAAGGACGAAGAAGCCAAGGCCATGAAGTCCGCGCTGGAAGTCGGTTCCGGCGACCTGACGAAGATCACCAAGGCGGTGAACGACCTGAACGCGATGGTCCGCCAGAGCCCCGAAAACCCGATCTTCCGTTACGAACTGGCCCGCGCGCTGATGGCGCAGGCGGCGAAGGAAAACAGCCGCACGGACCTGATCGATCGCGCCCGCGTAGAACTTGAAGAAGCCATGCGGCTGCGTTCCGACTTTGCCCTGGCCCGTCTGCTGTTGAGCCAGGTGTACATCAACCGCGGCGATTTCTCAAAAGGCGTACAGGCGGCCGAAGAGATCCTGTCGAAGCAGCCGAACAACGTCCAGGCGCTGTTGATGCGCGGTGTGGCGTGGCGCGGCCTGCACGAATACGAAAAGGCGCAGGCGACCTTTCAGAATCTGTTGAAAGCCAACGGGGCGCTTGCCGACGCGCGTTTCCACCTGGGTTACACCTACTTCGAACAGCGCAAGTACAAGGAAGCGGAAGCAACCTTTGACGAAATGCGCCGCATCAACGAAGGCGACGGCCGCTGGCTGACCGGGCTGGTGCAGACGTATCTGGCAATGGACCGGAATAAGGAAGCGATCACGCTCCTGCAGAGCCAGGTGGCAAAGTACCCCACCAACGACGCCTTCCAGATCAGCCTTGCCTCCGTGTTGATTCGCGACAAGCAGTTCGCAAAGGCGAACGAGATCTATCAGAAGCTGCTGCAGAAGAACCCGAACTCCGGCGACTTGAACGCGATGCTGGGCGAACTGCATCAACAGATCTGGTCGGACAACAAGGCCGCGGGCATGGGCGAACTGAAGATCGCCGCCGACTTCTATCGCAAGGCGGTGAAGATCACGCCGGAAAACCCGGGCTTGCTGGTGAAACTTGGCATCCTGCTGGAAGACCTGGAACTGCCGCAGGAAGCGCGTCCGCTGTATGAAACCGTGCTGCGTCTGGAACCCGGCAACCCGATCGCGTTGAACAATCTTGCGTTCATAAAAGCGGAAGAAGGCAGCGATCTGGACGGCGCCCTGACGATGGCGCAACGCGCCAAACAGCAGGTTCCGAACAGCCTGGAAATCTCGGACACGCTGGGCTGGATCTACATCAAAAAGAACCTGCCCGACGAAGCGCTGCGGATCTATCAGGACCTGGTGAAGAAGAAGCCGGACAACCCGATTTTCCGCATGCATCTGGCGCAGGCGATGTTCCAGAAGGGCGACCGTCCCGGCGCCCGCCAGGAACTGAATACGGCGCTCAAATACAACCCGAACCGCACCACCGAGCAACAGATTCGCGGCTTGCTGCAGAAGATCTAACGCGGCCGCGATGAACGACCTACTGAAGGGTCCGTCGGCGCCGTATGTGATTCCATTCGGCGTCTTCATGCTGCTGCTGGCGGCGCAGAACTACATCCCGCTGCCGCAAACAGCGGAGTTTATTGTCCGTTGCGCGATTCTTGCCGCGGTGTTGTGGTATTTTTCACGCAACGTCATTACATTCCGCACGGTGCGTCCCTTGGCGTCGATCGCCATCGGCATCGCCGTGTTCCTGATCTGGGTGGGACCCGACGCGCTGTTTCCCGGGTACCGCCAGCACTGGCTGTTCAGCAATTCCATCACCGGGCAAGTTACGGTAAGCATCGGCGACGCGGCCCGGCAAGACACGCTGGCGCTAGTGTTCCGGACGATTCGCGCCGTCGTGCTGGTGCCGATCATCGAGGAACTGTTCTGGCGCGCGTGGGCGCTGCGCTGGGTGGCCGATACCGATTTCGAGCGCCATCCATTGGGCTACTACACAACCGCGTCGTTCTGGATCGTCGCCGCGCTGTTTGCCGCCGAACATGGCCCGTTCTGGGAAGTCGGCCTGATTTGCGGCGTGATTTACAACTGGTGGATGGGACAAACGCGTAGTCTTGGAGATTTGATTCTGACCCACGCCGTGACGAACGGAGCGCTTTGCGCATACGTCATCGCAACCGGCAAGTGGGGATTCTGGATGTAAATGAAGACCGCTGAAATACTGGAAAAAATCCGCTCGCTGCGGGTGCTGATCATCGGCGACCTCTGTTTAGATCGCTGGTGCCAATACGATCCCGCACTGTCCGAACCATCGCGCGAAACCGGCTTGGCGCGCGTGGCCGTCGTCGGCACCGAAGTGACGCCTGGCGCCGCCGGAACGATCGCCAACAACCTGCGCGCGCTCGATGTTTCGACCTCCATCGTCACCGCCATCGGCGTGGACGGCTTTGGATTCGAACTCGAACAATCGCTGCGGGCGCGTTCGATCGGCGTCGATTTCGTGTACCGCGCCGCCGACATCAATACGTTCACCTATACGAAGCTGATCAACCGGAACACCGGCGTCGAGGATCTGCCTCGCGTCGACTTCATTCAGGCTTCGGACATCTCGATCGAAACCGAAAAGGCGATTCTGGACCGCGTGGATACGGCCTGGGAGCTATTTGACGTCATTCTGGTATCCGATCAGGCCGAGACCGAACGCGGCGGCATCGTAACGCCCGCAGTACGCGAACGGATCTGCGAACTGGCTGCGAAATCCGGCGACTCGAAGCTGGTTTGGGTGGATTCGCGCGTGCGTTCCGAACACTTCCGCAATGTCGTGGTGAAGCCAAATCGTGACGAGGCGATCGAGTCCAGCAAGCGCGCGTTGGGCCGGGTGGATTTTCCGGCGTTCCGCACCATGCTGAACGCGCCGCTGCTCATCGTGACGATGGGCGGCGACGGCGCCGTTGTCTACGACCCGGTGGGCGAATACGCGGTGGAAGGCCGGCGGATCGCGAACCCGGTGGACATCTGCGGCGCGGGCGATAGCTTTACGGCGGGCGCGGCCTGCGCCCTGCAAGTCACCGGTTCGCCGATGGAAGCGGTACAGTTCGGCAACAAGGTGGCGTCGATCACGATCATGAAGCCCGGCACAGGCACCGCGTCGCCGGCGGAATTGCTGGCCATCCCGGAACAATGAGAACACTTGCAATCGACGTCGGGGGCACGAAGTTTACGATTGCCCTCTTTGATGCGGAAGGCCGCATGGTGCAACGCGAAAGCCGCGCCACCGATCGCGAAGGCGGCAAGGACTGGATGCTCGCGCAGATCGAGACGCTGGCCAAGCCTTGGCAATTTGACCGGATCGGCATTGGCTTCGGCGGCCCGGTGGAGTTCGACAAGCAGAACATCGCACTGTCGACCCATGTCGGAGGCTGGAGCAATTTCCCGCTTTCGCAGTACTGCCGCGACACGTTCAGCAAGCCCGCGGTGATGGATAACGACGCCAACGTCGGCGCGCTGGGCGAAGGCGAATACGGCGCAGGCAAGGGCTACCGCCCGCTGTTCTACATGACGCTTTCCACCGGCATCGGCGGCGGAATCCTGCTCGAAAACGGCATCTTTCGCGGCGCCGATTCGTATGCGGGCGAGTTGGGACACGTCAACATCCGT
>JAFDVT010000615.1 GCA_018268875.1 Acidobacteriota bacterium | reverse complement strand
TAGCGGCGGCACGTACAACCGTGAAGCCTTCACCACTTCGGAATTGCGCACGTCCGGCGAAGGCTTGTTCAGCGAGGCGTCCACGCACAAAATCAACGACACGTTCCACCTGACGCAGAAGTTCATGTTCTTTCCGAACCTCACGCAACGCGGCGAATACCGCATGACGTTTGATGGGAGCGCCATTACCGCCATCCGCCGTTGGTTATCCTGGCAGGTGACGGTGGGCAACCGCTATATTTCGAATCCGCCGCTTGGAGCGTTGCCGAACGATCTGTTGTTGACCACCGGGTTCCGGGTAACCTTCGGACCAAAGCAGTAAACAAAACATGGCAAACATTCGCGTAGCCGTAGTGTACGGCGGCCGCAGCGGCGAACACGAAATCTCCGTCCGCTCGGCAAAATCGATCATCGCGGCGCTCGACCCCGCAACCTACGACGTCGTCGAGTACTTCATTTCGAAGGACGGCAAGTGGGAAGGCGGCCGGATGATCGTCCCCGAACCGGGCGGCAATCCCGGCATCGACGTCGTGTTCCCCGTGCTGCACGGCACCTTCGGCGAGGACGGCACCATGCAGGGCCTGCTGGAACTCGCCGATATCGCGTATGTCGGTCCCGGCGTGCTGGCGTCCTCGGTGGCGATGGACAAGGAAGTGTTCAAGCGTGTGATGCGCGCGAGCGGACTGCCTGTCGTCGAATCGGTGACGCTGTACCGCGAATCGGTAGAAGGCGCGGCGATCGACCTTCCCTTCCCCGTGTTCGTCAAGCCGGCGAACCTCGGGTCGTCGGTCGGGATCTCGAAGGCCAAAAATGAACAGGAACTGCGCGTGGCGCTGTTTGAAGCCGCGAAGTACGACCATAAAATCGTCGTCGAACGCGGGATCGTCGGGCGCGAGTTCGAGTGTTCGGTGATGGGCAACGCGGCGGCCCTTGCGGCTACTCCGTGCGAGGTTCTGCCGTCGCGCGAATTTTACGACTACGAAGACAAATACCTGCTGGACAAGGCCGTGATCGAACTGCCGGCCAAGATTTCGCCCGAGCTTACCGCGGAGATCCAGCGCCTCGCGGTGCTCGCCTATCAGGCTTGCGAATGCGAAGGAATGTCGCGGGTGGACTTCCTGCAGGAAGCCTCCACTGGCCAGTTGTATATCAACGAGATCAACACCATCCCCGGCTTTACGTCCATCAGCATGTTCCCCAAGATGTGGGCGCATGCGGGCGTTGGGTACGCGGATTTACTGGATCGCATCATCGGGTACGCCTTGGAGCGCCATGCGCGCAAGAAGGCGACGCGCTATACCAAAGAATAAGTAATGCTGGCCGCATTGGCGCTTCTGACTCTGGCGCAACAGACCGAACCTCCCGCGCCCGCGATAGCGGACGTCGAACAACAGATTCGCCGGTTCACGCAGGTGTACGCGGCCATCGAGGCCGAAGCCGCGCAGCCCGTGAATCCGGATACCGCGTTCTACAACGGGGCGCTGCCGGCGATGCTGCGACGCCTGGACCCGCATTCGATGTTCCTGGACCCGGGGCAGTTCGAACAGTTGCAGCAGATGGAGAAGTCCGAACAAAAGGGCTTTGGCAGCGTCGTATCGATCCTGCCGGGACGGGTGATCGTGCTGCAGACGGTGGCGGGTACGCCGTCGGCCAAGGCTGGCCTCGCGCCCGGCGACGAGATTCTGGCTGTGAACAACATCGCACTGGGGCAACTGGTCCCGGAGCAGCTCATGCAATTGCTGAGCGAGGCCCGGCAGCACAAGGCTTTGGTGCATGTTCGCAGGCCCGGCAACGTTCGCATTCTGGACTTCACACTAATTCCGGAAACACTCGCTGCGCCCAGCGTGGACCGCGCGTTTTTCCTACAACCGGGCATCGCGCTGATCCGCGTGTCGAGCTTCGACGAGAAGACCGGCAAGGATGTTCAAAAAGCGATCGAAGAACTGGGCGACGTGAAGGGACTCGTGCTGGATTTACGTGGCAATCCGGGCGGCGTCCTGAATGCGGCGCTCGAAACGGCCAGCCTGTTCCTGAACCCGGGAGACAAGATCCTGAGCGTTCGCGGGCGGCGTGTGCGGGACGAAGACGCCACGGTCGACAAGAACGCCAAGCCGTACCGTTTTCCACTCGCGGTTCTGTTGAACGAAAAGAGCGCCAGCGCATCGGAGATCGTCGCCGGAGCGTTGCAGGACCATAAGCGCGCCACAATTCTCGGCGAGCAGTCGTATGGCAAAGGTCTTGTGCAAAGCGTCTATCCGCTGTCGTCGAACACGGCGATGCTGTTGACCACGGCCTACTACTTCACGCCAAGCGGACGCAGCATCCAACGGCCTTTGAAGGATGCGCAGATCGACGAGAAGCTATCCGCGGGCCACGCCGGAGGCATCACCCCGGACGAGGTGGTTCGCCCCGAACCGTACTCGCGGCTGCGCGCGTTCCTCGATGCCAACGCCGCGTTTACGGCCTTTGCCACTGAATATACGGCGAAGAACAAGGTACCCGCCACGGGGTTCCATGCGGACGCCGCGCTGCTGGACCAGTTCCAGGGTTACCTGATGCAGCGCAACGTGCGCCCGGGCATCGGCGAATGGCT
>JAFDVT010000614.1 GCA_018268875.1 Acidobacteriota bacterium | reverse complement strand
TGTTCCAGGATTGGCGCGGAGGTCCGATTGGCGGGGCTCCCAACTGGAGCAATGGTTTCATGCCCGCCGCCTATCAGGGCACTCCGTTTCGCACCAATGGCGACCCGATCGTCGACCTGCGTCCGCCTGCCGAGATGGCCGGCGACCGGCAGAGGAAATGGCTGGACCTGCTCGGCAAGCTGAACGAGGAGCATCTGGCGAAGAACCCTGAAGACTCGGAGTTCAGCGCGAGGATCGCGGCGCATGAGCTTGCCTACCGCATGCAGACGCACGCGGTGAAAGCGGTGGCGCTCGAACAGGAATCGGACGCGATCAAGAAGCTGTACGGGCTCGACGAATCGGAAACCGAGTACTTCGGGAGGCAGTGTTTGATGGCCCGCCGGCTGGTCGAACGCGGGGTTCGCTTTGTGCAGATTTATTCAGGCGGCGGCAACTTCACCGAAAGCTGGGATGCGCACTTCGACCTGGAGTTGAACCATGGCATGCACGCCAAGGAAACCGACAAGCCGATCGCCGGATTGCTGAAGGATCTGAAGGCCAACGGCTTGCTCGATTCGACGCTGGTGATCTGGCACGGCGAGTTCGGACGCATGCCGATTTCGCAGCGTATGAATGGCCGCGACCACAATCCATACGGCTTTTCGCTGTGGCTTGCGGGCGGCGGCATCAAGGGTGGCAACATCGTGGGGGCCACCGATGAATACGGGTACAAAGCGACGGAAAATCGCAAGTCGGTGAACGACCTGCATGCGACGATCCTGCATCAGATGGGCTTGCAGCACGACCGGTTGACCTTCCCGCACAACGGGCGTAACTTCCGGTTGACGGACGTGTCGGGGTCGCTGATCAAAGAAATAATTTAACGAGGTGGTTTTGCGATGCGTACGATTCTTGCTTTTGGTCTTGCGGGCGCTTTTTTGGCCTTTGGACAACAACCAAAGGCTGAGATTCGGGAAGCTGTCGCAAAGGCAGTCCTCAAGGACGAACCGCTTGTCGACCGCGCGGAGTTTCAGGCGTACCTCGATCCGATCGTGGAACGAGTGGCCGCCGCGGTCCCGGACGCTCCAGCGGATTGGAAGTGGAAGGTCCGCATCACGAGCCGTGCGTCCTCGGAGCCGCGTCTTCTTCCCGACGGCACGATCCTGCTGCCGTTGAGCGTCCTGCAGCATGTGCGGAATGAGGCGGAAATGGCGGCGCTGATGGCGCATGGCGTTGCACATCACTCGATGCTCTTCCGGCGTTTTCGGGCCAATGGCCCTCTGATTTCCTGGTCCGGCGACATGCTTCCGGGGGCCATGGCGAAGGACTGGAGCGAGAAAGAGCGCAAAGCTGACGCCGATACGGTAGCGGCGCTGCAAAAGGCCGGCTACGATCCTTCCGCGTGGCGCGCGCTGTTCCTGCGGCTGCAGTTGAACCGGGCGATGGATGAAGGCCGCAATCCGGAAGGCGATTTTCCCGAAGGTGGCGCGCTCGACACGGCGGCGTTCCAGACGTTCCGCACGGAGTTGAACGCGATGACGGCGGCTACTAAGGCTGTAAAGGTGCCCACGCTATACCGTCCGGCAAAAGGCCAGGTCCAGTAATCGTAAACGGAATCCTCACGAAAATCAGACCATCGGCGTCGACGGCACGCGCTTCCCATTGGCCGGGATAGCGCGCGCCAAGCCCGCCCGCGATGGGGAGTTCCGCACCTTGCCACTGCCTTCCCGTCGCTGTGTGAACATACACGGTGAGCAGCGGTTCGGCAGCATCCACGTCGAGCTTCGCGAACTTGTCGAGCGAGGTATAGACGCTGTCGTCATGATCCATGTTGGCGGAGTAGACGGAGAAGGGAAGCCGGTCGAACGTCACGACGCGAACCGTCACATTGCCGGAAATCAAGCGGGCCTGCCAGCGGCCGAACTCGGCGAGGTCGGGCAGGCGGATGGCTCCGGTCGACGAACGAGCGTCCTCGGTGATAGCGCCCGACGGGCTAATAAAACGCACCAGAACCGAAGAATCGCTTTCGAAAGCGAGCGTCTCTTCGCGTACCTCGGCGAACGTGACTGACGCTGGCGCGGCGATGATGACCGGGATCGACGCGACCTTGGCGTGATCGGTGTAAACATCGACAGTCCAGGTTCCGGCGAGCGGAGCGTCGGGCGGATCGTTGAAGCGTGTGCCGTCCGGCTGCACGTACACGAAGCGCAGGGCGTCGGGGTTTCCGTTCACGCCGATGGATCGCGGCCAGACAAAGCTTTCGGGATCGACGGTGATTTTGGGCTTCACCGTGAACGGCAGCGAGGCCTGACGGATACCGTTCCAGAAGATTTCGGCGGTCCATATGCCGACGGCTTGCAGGGCGGGCGCGGTGGCCGAGAAGCAGTAGCCTCCTTCCGATACCGGGAGGTTGGATTGCGACACCAAAGTTCCCGATGGGCCGAGCCAGCGGACCAGAATCCGGTCGCTCTCGCGTAGCGTTGGCGCGGCGAACCACACGGCGGGCGACGCCGCTTCGGACACGACGGAGATCGCTTCGGGAACCGGGCAACCGGGAACCATCGCTGGTTTCACGCTGAGGCGAGGCCGTTCGATCTGGACCGCCGGTACATCGGGCACGGTGAGCTTCAGGAAGCCCGTGAGCACGACGCTGCCGTTCGATGCGGTGTAGGAACCCTGGTACGCGCCGGGGCTTGTGGCGGCCTTGGCTGCAAAGGCAATCGTGGAACCCGTGACGGTCGCGGTCGCAAACGCTGGTACGCCGCTGACGGTCCAGGTGCGCGTTCCCGGGTTCTGAATCTGCACAGTGGCATTCAGACGAACAACAGCTGGGTTCAGCGATGCGGTTTCGCTCGAAGCCGCCGCCACCTGGATCGCGGGCATCGGCGATGCCGCGACGCTTAGTACGCCGTTGGTGGCTGTGGCGGAGATCGGATACGTGCCGGGTGACGCGGCGGCGGCGACAGTCCAGGAGATGGTTCGCGAAGCTCCTGGCGCGAGGTTGCCGAAGCTTTGCGGTCCGCCGCTGCCGAAGCCCAAGGGCGCGAGCAACGTGCCGGTGACATTCAATAGGTCCAGGCCTCCGGTGTTGGTTGCCGTGCAGGCGACGTCCAGATTCCGCGCCGCGGCAATCACGCCAGGGTAGGCGCAGGTGAGGTCCAGCGCGGGCGCCGAAGCGAGCGTCAGGCCCGGACGGCTCCAGGCCATCGCGTAGGCTTCGGTTTCGTCCGTTGGCGCGACCTTCACGATGTAGTCGCCGGCGGCGAGGTCCAACTGCAGGACGTTGCCGGTGGCCGCGGGACTGAGGTTCATGACCTCGCGACCCGCCTGGTAGACGGTGACCGTGATGGGACGCAGCGGCGAAGGGCCATCCGGCGCGCTGGTGTTGATGTGGCGGTTCCACACCAGCGTTCCTTTAGCGGGACCGCCGTTGAAGAGCAGGCGGAAGTACTTGGTCCCTTCCGCACGCAGCGACTGAAAGCGCGAGGGGAACGCATCCGCGAGCCGTAAGGGACCCCAGCCGGAATCGTTCCGCCAGCCGCTGGATTGCCCGGTGTGGTCGAGCAGCACCGCCTTGATCGCCAGGGGATCGCGCACGCCGGACTCGTACAGCAAGGCCGCGGCCGCGCTGACCAAAGGCGCGCTGG
>JAFDVT010000613.1 GCA_018268875.1 Acidobacteriota bacterium | reverse complement strand
GTATTGGGATTGGACCTTTGATGGGCTACGCGGCGCTGATGTACCTTGCGTGCAGTACGCTTATTTTCTACGCGATCGTCCGTCATTTCGACCGCGACCACGAGGCGTCGCGCAGTTCGTGAGTTAACCCGGACGCAAACTCGCTACTGGCAGCCAAGAACCGTTTTGCGAGCATCGCGGACGTTTCGTTCCCAGCTTTCGTCCATGCGGTCGGCGTTTTTCATCAACTCCTGGTAGCGGTCTAAGCTACGGCGTAACAGGTTGCAACCAGCGGCCTTGTCGATCGCGATCACGCTTCTTCCGTGCTGGTAGTGCGCGTCCGCCTCAATCGCCTTTGCCCGGGCGCTGCCGACTTTGGCGAGGTAGACTGCGGCGGCCGCCGATGCCTTGGCGAACTCGGCCCTGGCAGCGTCAGGGAACCCTCTGCTTTCGTGCAACAGGCCCAGATCGCGGTATACATCGGTTTGCCGTACGATCCAGGCGACATCCTCGGTTGGGGGATGGGCCAGAATCTCCGCCGCGCGCTCAAAGTATCCTTGCGCCTCGCCAAGCCGGTTCAGATCCACCAGGATCCGGCCCACTTCGCCGCAGGCGATCGCCTCGTTCAGGCGGTCTTGCGCGGGACCCGGATCCCGCCCCGATACGGTTGAGATTTCCAGCATTCTGCGGCGTACGCGCAGACACTCCTCCAGGCGACCGGCGCGTCTGAGTCCCCACCCCAGATAGAAGAGCCCGAACCGCAGGCTGTTTCGAGCGTTGGCATTGCCGGGATCTTCGTCGAGGATCGCTTCCGCCAGATCGACGCCATCTCTTAAAGACAGCGCTTCCTCGATCAGCCCGTGGTGGATCAGAACCGAGGGAGCCCGCGACAAGATAGCGGCCCTGACTTCCCGGCAGGACATTTCCGGGCATGCCGGAGCCTGACGGACCGATTGAACCGCCAGGCGAACTTGTTTGAGAGCCTCGTCAAATAATTCGCGATCGCCAGGTCCCGCGGCCATCGCGGCGTCGGCCAACTGTATTCGGGCCATCGCGATGCCACGCCGGTCGAACGGCTTGGCGGGAAGCTTCTCTAACTCCGCCACAGCCTTCCGCGCATGCTCGACGCCATTCCGCATATTGCCGGACCAGACGCCCAAGCGCGACAGTTCCAGCTCCAGGGACACGCGTTCCTGCCTGCCCGCTTCCTCGCTTGGCGTTCTGGAAAGCGAGTCCACGAGCCTCATACCTTCGTTGAGCGAACTGCCGGCCTCCGTCAGTTTGCCCATATTGATCTGGCTCCATCCGAGACGCCGTAATGTGCCAGCCAACTTCAACCGGTCGTGGCTTGTTCCCTGTTCCTTCAGAACCTCCCGCCACTGTGCGACCGACTTGTGCAGGCTATCCTCGGCCGCAAACCGGTCCGACATTTGGTGGCCCGCGAGCGATCCGTAGGCGGATGCGATGAGACGGCGGAGGTCCTGGTCCCTCGCGGCATCGCCGAGTATGCTGTCCAGGTATTTTTTCTCGTCGGACGCGAGCCGGTCGAGGAGCACCGAATGGCCGCTGAGCTTGGCCAACTGGCTCTGATATTCGGCGATCATCGGAGGCGCGGTCTTCCGGACGTGTTCGAGCCGCTTGTTGCGGGCGTGCCAACTGGTGAGTACGCTCGCTCCCGCCCCAAGCGCCGTCACCAGCAAGATCGAGGCAGCGATCGACGCCCGGCGATGTCTTCGGAAAAAGCGCCGGGCACGGTTTGCCAGCGACGTTTCCCTGGCTTTGACGGGCACTCCTTCGAGATATCGACGCAGGTCGGCGGCGAATTCAGCAGCGGAGCCGTAGCGATGCGACGGACGCCGGTCCATCGCCATCATCACAATCGCGTCCAGTTCGGAACTCAATTCGTTGGCATGGGCGCTGGGCGGCGGAGGATCGGATTCCGTCACCTTCCGGATCGACTGGACAAGATTGAGGCTGGACAGGTCATGCGCCGTGCGGCCCGTGAGCATCTTGTACAGAACGGCGCCCAACGAATAGATGTCGCTCAGAAGCGAAGTGGGCTCGCGCAGCAGTTGTTCGGGGCTCGCGTAGGCGGGCGTCATCGCGGCCTGGGCGGCATTTGTCTGATCCGGCGATTGCGGATTGTCGAGGAAAATTTTGGCGATGCCGAAGTCGAGAACTTTCGGCAGTCCACCAGAGGTAACAAGGATGTTTGCGGGCTTCAGGTCGCGATGTGCCGCCTGGTGCTTGTGCGCCGCCCCGACCGCTTCCACCACCTGAAGGAATAGGCGGATTTTGTCCTTAATCGGGCTGTGCTTGCAGAATTCGTCAATCGGCTGACCACCTTCGACGTACTCCATCACCAGATAGGGCGCGCCGGTGGACGTTTCGCCTCCGTCGATGGCCCGGGCGATCGACGGATGTTCGAGCATCGCGAGGATGCGGCGTTCTGCCTGGAACCGCTGGATCGACGCCGGGGATGTACTTTCCCGGATCACTTTGAGCGCTGCCAGTTGCGTGAACACGCCGTCGGCGCGCTCCACAAGGTACACCCGCCCCATGCCGCCTTCGCCCAGAATGCGCAGGACTTTCCACGCCCCAATCCGCTTTCCGGCCAGAGAGTCTTCGAGTGTCAGGGGCGAGACCACCGGCGCGCCGAAGAACTCATCGGTTTCCGAGTAGTTGCTGCAAACCTCGAGCACTTGGGCTCGAAGCTCGCTGTCGGTATCGCACTCGAGGTCCAGAATGGAGTTCCACTCCGGCTTGGGCGAATCGAGGAGGAGCGATGACAACTCGCAGATGCGCCTCCAACGGGCCCCGGTATCTGGGTTTGGCGTCACTTCACTTCAGCCTGCCACTTTCCTGATACTTACCTCTGGGAGCAATGTCACTGCTGCTGAGGATATCAGTATTCTCCTGTCCTGTTCCCGTGGCTTTTCGACCGGGAAGGCGAGCGTAAAACGCAAGCGGCGCACACCCTGTATGGGGCGGCGCCGCGCTGCGGTGTTCATGCCTGTAGTTCAGGCGTTGGTTACTGCTTTTTGCCCGTGATGATCGTGCCGATTTGGTTCGTGCCGGTCATTTGCTTGCCGTCCTTGGTCATGGTCAACCGGTCGAAATATCTTCCGTTCTCCCAGTCAATGGTCACCTGGCAGTCGTTGGTGATCTGCCAGACACCCTTGAGCGAATTGTTGTTGACGGCCTTTTGGTCGGCACTCAGCTTGACGACGCCGACATTTTCGAGCTTTCCGTTGCCTTTCGTGGTTTGCCGATTGTCCGTGGTCCATTGATAGTCTCCCACTGCATTTGCAACGCAGGGAGGAGGCACGACAGACGAATCGAGCCTGACGCCGGTCAGGAAGTTGCCAACGGAATCATTCTTGCTGGCGGTGGCTTTGGAGGCGAAAGCGAGAACAACGGGACCTCCGCTGGTCTTGACCCCCACGTTCACGGTGTATTGTTTCCAAGCCGCTCTCGTAGTGCTGAAGGTCCTCTTCCAAACTTCCTTACCAGCATCGGTCACCGTGACTTCGATGGTGTCCGCTTCCGTGTCGCTGTGCCTCCCCCGATGCCAGAAAGAGAATCCGTATTGGTTCCCGGCCTGAATTCCCGCTACCTCCTGCGACAGTTTTCCGTGACTATTGGCGTTGACCTCGGCGAACTGCTTGATACCGGAAGGGGCCTTGAAGACGTATCCGCCATCTACATAGCCATCCGGCCAGATCTCGATCTGACCCTTCGAGTCGGTCGTCTTCCAGCCTTTGACTTGACTCTGCGCGAGGAGCTCGAGACGCTTCACGGCGGGCTGCGAGAAGTCGCCATTGACGACCTGCGCGTGGCCATTCGCCGCGCTGATCGCAGCCGCCACAACCGTGGCCATCATCATACGGGATCCCCGTGGCGCCTGAGCCGCCAGCGGTCGCAAACATTGAAACATGAAATGAAACCTCCACTTTGTTGGTGTCCCTTCTGCGAGTCCTTGCAGAACGGACTGGAGCAGCGGCCGCCCAACGTCGCCTCCGAGGCATCCGGCTCCGTACATACACTGGTAGAACGTTGCAGAAAGGTGACACGGAAATGAGATTTTTTTGTGCAAAGTTAGATTGTCACTTTCCGAAAGGTTCTCACCAGTATTCAATTGGAGGGCCGGTGACGGTTTCCTCGAGAACAACCGTGAGCGTCTACCTGCCTTTTCCCTCAGCTTGGCGAAGGGTTGCCCTTGCCTTTGCCGTTTCCGCCGCAATCACATTTGCGCAGGAGCCGAGCACGTTTCAGAAGGTGTGCACGAACATCCGCTATGGGGTCGACGCCGTGGGGACGCCGGTTGTCATGGCGTCCTGCCCGAAAAGCGACCGCAAGGCACAGGTCGAATCCTACGTGGCGTTGCGAGGGTTTCATAATAAGGAAGGCCGCCTCAGCGCGGGCCCCGGCGCTTCCACATTTCAGCGGACCTGCACGGGCATGAAGCTGGAAGTGCGCAAAGACGATGGCGCCGTGCTGCTGTGGGCAAGCTGCCCGAAGACTTCCGGCGAACAGGTGGAAACCTCGATCGTCGTGTGGGACGTTCACGCCGATAGCAGCGGTCAACTACACCACCGCGTACCAGGCAACGACAAGGTGACGCCGCCGGTGAAGAGGCTGTGAGCCTGGCAGCCACCGATCATCTGTTATGCTACGGACGCATGGTCAGTGCGGACATCACAACGCTGCTGCGTGCCTGGGGATCTGGGGACGAATCCGTTTCGGATGAGCTTTTCCAGTCGATATACAGTCAATTGCGGATCCTCGCCCGGCATCACCTTCGTGCAAACCCCGGAACCACCCTTACCCCGACCGTCCTGATCAATGAGGCGTTTCTGGAGCTTGCCTCAGACCCCAAGGGCGACTGGCGGGACCGCGTTCAGTTCTTCGCCTTTACGGCGACGGTCATGCGCCGGTCGATGAGTGCGCACGCGCGCCGCCGGGCGGCCGCCAAGCGAGCGGCAAGTTCCGGCGCAGTGCCATTTGAAGAGTCCGCCTTTCCGGTCTTCGATCGCGGCATGGACGTAGCAAAGCTGGACGACGCGTTGACGGCGCTGGCCCAATTGGATCCGGCCCAAGCTCGCATCGTAGAACTCCGCTTCTTTGGCGGCCTGAGCGTAGCGGAGGTCGCGATGCACCTCGGACTATCGGAGCGGACAGTGATCCGTCAATGGGGGCTCGCAAAGGCCTGGCTCGCCACGGAATTGGGTGTCCCCTTGCAGGACAGGCCGGCGGTGGTTTAGCGCAGCATCACGCCCGATGCTACAAGGAAGCGGCTTCAGCTTCCTTCGAGAGACCAAGATCGATAGTTCCGGAATGGGGCGACCTCCGCCCACGATAGTGTCGTTGCGCTTAGCGATGAGTCTTACTCCGAAGTCGCGGTGCAACCCATTCCCGCCGATCGCGATGCAATCCGGGTTCTCGTTGCGGCGCCTGTCCCGCTGGATCTATTCCTTTGGAATAAACGGAATAACGACGAATCAGCGAGCTTTCCTAAGTTATTGAAAAGTGGAGCGGGAGATGGGATTCGAACCCACGGCGTCCAGCTTGGGAAGCTGGCATTCTACCACTGAATTACTCCCGCGCATAAGGTGAGCCTTCAGCTTTTCTCCACTATATCAGGAACCGCTCAGAACTGCCTCCACATCTTTCGCGCCGTCGGTGGCTTGAGAGTTGCCTGCTGGCCGCACCGTGATGAAAACACAGGCGTGTGC
>JAFDVT010000612.1 GCA_018268875.1 Acidobacteriota bacterium | reverse complement strand
CGGGCTCGACGCGCTACGCGCCATCCGAAGCGAATTCCCGCGAATTCGCATTATCGTGATCAGCTCGCGCACTGCTCGTGGGTCCGCTGACGCGCTGGCGGCACTTTCGAACGGCGCAAGCCAATGCATTAGCAAGAATCTGCCTTGCGAAGACGGTCCGGCCGGTGCGCTTGCGGCGCTCCGCGGCAAACTGCAGCCGTCGATCAAGCAATTGGGCCGCACGGCGCGGGGCCTGGCATCGGCGCCCGCTTCGCATACCGTGCCGTTTGGGGGCACCGGTGCGCAGGCGGTCGGACACGCGCAACCCTCGACCGCCGTGCCGCAGCCGCCGCGGTCAATCGCCGCGCAAGCCGCCAGTTTGTCCGGCCTGCACTCCGCGACGTCCCCGTCCACGCCGTTGGCCGGGCAGGGAACCGCGGCGCCGCGAAACAACGCCGCATTCGGAACGCCGCAAGTATTCGCCATCGGTATCTCCACCGGCGGACCGACGGCGCTCCATCAGATCATCCCGCAGCTTCCGGCCAATTTTCCGTTGCCGATTCTCATCGTCCAGCACATGCCCGCGCTGTTTACGCGGCTGCTCGCCGAACGCCTGCAAACCGTCTGCGCGCTGCCGGTACACGAAGGCGCGGACCAGATGAAAATCGAGTCCGGGCACATCTACATCGCGCCGGGGAACTTTCACATGCGCGTCATCACGCAAGGGCTCGAGCACTACATCGCCCTCGACCAGGGGCCGCAGGAAAACTCCTGCCGTCCGGCGGTGGACGTACTGTTTCGTTCGCTTTCGGAGGCCTATCGAGGCTCGGTCATCGCCGCCGTGCTCACGGGCATGGGCCAGGACGGGCAACTCGGCTGCGAAACGCTCCGTTCAACGGGCGCCTACATCCTCGCCCAGGATGAGGCGACAAGCGTCGTCTGGGGCATGCCCGGCGGTGTCGCGCGGGCCGGCCTCGCGGACCAGATTCTGCCGCTGCAGTCGATCATTCCCGATGTGCTCGCCCGCTGCCGCGGGTTGATGGCCGCGCCACTTCGGATGGATTATTCGCGGGCTAGAAAGTAACCGATGCCGAATACAGACATCAGCACCGACAACTATACGTTCCTGCAGCAGCATGTCTACCGGGAATCGGGAATTGTGCTCGACGACTCGAAACAGTACCTGCTCGAGGCCCGCCTTACGCCGATTGCCCGGCGCGAGGGCGTCAACACAGTCAACGACCTTTGCAACCTCCTGCGCGCCGTGGCTCGCGACGATCTGCGCCGCGAGGTGGTCGAGGCGATGACCACCAACGAAACGCTGTTCTTTCGTGACCTCACTCCGTTTGACGCGTTGAAATCGACGGTTCTGCCAGCGCTCAAAGAGCGCCGCGCCACGACTCGGACGCTGTCGGTGTGGTCCGCCGCCGCCTCCACCGGCCAGGAAGCCTATTCGATCCTGATGTACCTGCTCGAAAGTGGTTTTGCGGACTGGAACATCCGCCTGCTCGGCACGGATCTGTCCGAGCAGGTTCTGGCGCGAGCGCGCGAAGGGCGTTATATGCAGGTGGAAGTCGGCCGCGGCCTGCCCGCGCCCATGCTCATCAAGTACTTCGACCGGGTGGGGCTCGAATGGCAGGTCAAGGAGGAACTTCGCAAACGCATCCGTTTCGAGCAGTTCGACCTCCGCCGCCCGATGGTTGGCAAAGGCCCGTTTGACCTGATCTTTTGCCGCAACGTGCTGATCTACTTCGATCTCGAAACCAAGGAGCGCATCCTCACCAGCATGTACCGCGTGCTGGCTCCCGACGGCTACCTGACCCTTGGCGCCGCCGAGTCGATGCTGCAAATGAACACGCAGTTTGAGCGCACACCGATCGGCAAAGCCGCCTTCTACACCAAACCGGGCAACGCTCGTTAAAGAGATCGCAGGGACGAGAGATCACAAGGACGAAAATGTTCACCGCCACTTCCATGGACACCTATCGGGACCAGGTCGCGCAACTGTTTCAGGACGTGTTCCGCATGATGCTGAAGCTCGAAGTCACTCTGCTGACGGAACCGTTGGAGTTGCGCCCCAGCCAGGTCACCTCGGCGGTGTA
Source organism: Acidobacteriota bacterium (assembly GCA_018268875.1). GTDB lineage: Bacteria > Acidobacteriota > Terriglobia > Bryobacterales > Bryobacteraceae > F-183. The sequence continues at coordinate 9,403 of JAFDVT010000612.1, read as the reverse complement.
TTTCGCTGGCCCCTGGCACGGCGCGACGCTGCTCGAATGCAGCTTGCCGCTGGCGCTGGTCTTTACCCGCCGCTTGATGCCGGATTGCGATCCGCAGACGTTCGACGACGACGTCCAGGACGCAATGGGCGAGCTCGCCAATATTGTCGGCGGCAACTTGAAGCCGCTACTGCCGGATGGCACCGTGCTGTCGATGCCGTCGGTTGTGCAGGGCAGCAATTACTCCATGCGTCTTTGCGGGAACCACTCCCATATTCGGCTGCCGTTTGTCTGCGCGGAAGGCCGCTTCTGGATCACCATCGTGGAGGGTTCGAACGACGGCCTCCACTAAATCCACTACAAAGCGGCGAGCCAGGCTTTGACCTTTGGCCACTCGCGAGCGAAGGCAATCGACGAAACGCCGATGTAGAACACCGCGCATCCCACCAGCCCGAGGCATTGCAGCCATCCGGGACGGAGCGGCGCCGGCAACAGCCGCAGCATCACCCAGAGCGTGTGAAGGCTCGAAAAGCCCAACGCAAAGTTCCACATCACCCCGGTTGCTACCGCCAGTACGAGCGGGTTCGGTGTGATGCGCAGCGCAATCAGCCCCCACACCATATAGATCGCGAGGATCGAGTAATACACCGTCTTGACGCTGCCGTCGGGCGCACTTTGCAAGCGCTTGGACCCGATCCACAACACGTCCGTCCAGCGCCTGGCGATCTGGTCGAGTTGCGACACCTGCGTCGGCGCCATGATCAAAAAGCCGCACAACAACGTCAGGTACCAGAAGATCTGGCCATGCTGCGCGGCGATGGCCTGCGCCGACAACGCCGCCACCGCGTTTCCCTCCACGACCTTCACGTTGCGAATGAACTGATAGGAAAACATAGCCGGCAACGCCATCCCCAGCAGGCAGCCCGGAACCCACAACGCGAACTGGTCCCGCCGGATCACATCCAGCCACCGCCGCCAGGCCGCTCTGTTTTCCGGCAGCGTTTCGTCGAAACACTTGCCTCCGTGCGACAACCGGATGGTGCGTCCGCCGATCGCGCTGGGAATCGCGCCGGTTTTCGAGCCCATCCCCCAGCCCTTGTCGCGCGCATAGTTCGAGAACGCCGAATTCGTCAGTCCGCCCGCGCCCGCCACTGCCGCGAATGCCGCGAGCGTCGCCCAACTGAACTCACCCGCCGGGAACGATCCGAACCGCACAAATCCGGTCAGAATCTCCCACCACACCGGCGCGCTGACAAAGAACACGGTCACAAACGTCAAATACCCGAGGATCAGCGTCAGCTTCGCGGTCATGATCTTTTCGATCGTGTTGTACACTTTCCCGCCGAAGATCAGCGGCAGGAACGCCGTCAGAAAGATGCAGTAGCCCAGCGTTTTCACAAAGCCGCCGTCGCTCGCTTCGGGCAACCGCCCCAGGATCACCGCCGCGAGGGGTACAGCCGCGTTCGACGACAGGTACGGCCACACCCCGCCGAACTCGAACATCAGATAAAAGCACGTCCAGAACTTGGGTCCGGGCGGCAACCGGAAGAATCCGACAAAAATCGTCTCCCCGGTGTAGAGCGTGTACCGCATCACCGACAGGTTGTAGGCGCATTGCAGCAGGATCGCCAGCGTCGCGATCCACATCACCTGACCGCCATACTGCGCCGTCACCAGCGGCCCGAACAACCACTCGCCGCCGCCAATGTTTGCGCCCGCCATCAACAACCCGGGACCGATCAACGCGGCGAGTGAAGGACCCGTGCGTGGAGGCTCGGGAAGGCGATCCAGTTCCCAACTTCGAAATGTCGTGGACGTGGGCATGGCGAGGCTCAAAAGAGTCTATCAGCAGCCGCGCGGGTAGTAGTAACATTTGAGATCATGTCCCACCGAACCAATCCCTCGCCCGCGAGTTCGATCAGCCGTCGCCGGTTTGCCGCCGCGTCCGCCTTGGCCGCCGTTGGAGCGGCTTTTGGACAGCAGCAACCGTCGCAGAAATGGTTTCAGATCTCGCTCGCCGAATGGTCGGTGCACAAGGCGATCCGCTCTGGTCAGCTAAAGAACCTCGATTTCCCCAAGCTCGCCCGCGAAAAGTTCGGCATCGAGGGACTCGAGTTCGTCAACACGCTATGGGAGTCGCCCACGCAGGGCTACCTCCAGAGGCTCAAGCGCAACATGGCCGCCACCAACACAAAGTGCGTGCTCATCATGTGCGACGACGAGGGCTTCATGGGACATTCGGTGCAAGCCGACCGCATGAAAGCCGCCCGCAACCATTACAAGTGGCTGGACTACACGGCGGAACTCGGCGGCCATTCGATTCGCGTCAACATGTATCCGGACAAGCAGCCGAAGACGCCCGAGGAGATCACGAATTACCTCAACTGTTGCGCCGAAAGTTTCACCGACCTCGCCGGCTACGCCCGCAAGCTGAACCTGAACGTCATCATCGAAAATCATGGCGGACTCACCTCGGATCCCGACATCCTGGTGCGTCTCATGAAGCTGGTGAATCTTCCCAACTTCGGCCTCCTGCCGGACTTCGGGAATTTTTACGGCGCAATTGACCGGTATGACGCCATCGCCAAGATGATGCCCTGGGCCAAAGGCGTCAGCTTCAAGTGTTTTGAATTCGGTCCCGATGGCAACGAAACGAAAATGGACCTGGCGCGCCTGATGAAGATCGTGAAGGACGCCGGCTACAAAGGCTGGGTCGGCATCGAGTTCGAAGGCGAAAAAACTCCGGAATACGAGGGCATCGCGCAAGCGAAAGCGTTCCTCGACCGGACCGCGTAAGAAGAAGCGAGGGGCCGCACGCGGCGTCGTCGCGGCCCCCGTTTCAGGAACGACGCGCGCGCTAGGCCATTACCTTCACAAGCGCGGCCTTGAACTTGTCCATCTCCTCCTGCGTGCCGACCGTCACCCGGACCTTTGTCGGCCAGATCTTCCACACGCGTCCGATATAGACTTTTTCTCGCGCCAGGGCGTTCACCACGTCCATGCCCGGCCGCCCGACCTCGAGCATGAACTTGTTGCTCACCGACGGCACATAGGAAAACTTCTTCGAATCCAGGAACTCGAACACGTTCTCGCGGATGTCTTTGTTGATCTTGCGACGCTCGGCCACCAGCGTCTTGTTGCGCAGGCTTGCTGTCGCCGCCGCAAGTCCGGTAATCGGCAGCATCCCGGAGCCATAGGGACGAAGTTTTTCGAGCAGATCCGGCCGCCCCAGCGCCGTACCCGCGCGGATGCCGGCCATGCCGTACGCCTTGGAGAACGTCCGCAAAATGATGACGTCCTTGTCGGACTTCACCAGCGGCGCGCACGTCTCGTCCTGCGCAAAGTGAATGTAGGCCTCGTCGAGCAGCAGGATGGAACCCTTGGGCTTATTGGCCACCACCCATTCGATGTCCTTCATCGAGGTCATGGTGCCGGACGGGTTGTTGGGATTGCAGATGTAGATCACGCCCGCGTTCGGATCGGCCTTCACCATCGCCTCCACGTCGTGCGAAAAGTCCTTGCGCAGCGGGATGCGGTGCACCTTGGCGCCGATGAACTCCGCTGTGCGGCCCCCGGCCTCGTATCCCGGGTCGGACGTTACCAGGCTACGAGTGGGCGAGTTAAATGCGCACACCGCCCGATGCAGCGGGTCGCTCGAGCCGGCGTAGGCGGCAATGTATTCCGGCTTCAGGTCGTCGGTTTCGGCGACCGCTTGGATGAATTGCTGCTGTTCGCCGAACGGCGAATAGCGGCCGCCGTACTTTGCCACCTTATAGATGGCGTCGAGTGCATCCTGGCAGGGGCCGAGTGGATTCTCGTTCGAACTGATGCGTACGGCATCGGTGGGCATGGCGCCGCGGTTACCGTTCCCTCGGCGCGGCGCCGCCTGCTGGGCGAGCGAAAACTCGTTGAAGAAGGGAAGCGTGGCGCCGGCCGTGACGACGGTGGCAATCCGTCCAAAACTACGGCGCGAAAATCCCCGCGCGGCGAGTTCGGTTGTGTGGATCATTTTCGAGGACGTCTCCTGGCTGTGATGGGCAATATCCAGGCGAAAGCGGGCGCACGCGAGAGATCCCAATGTCGAACGAACGCGGAAGCATGCGGCGCGGCGCAATTCGCAAGAAACGAACAGGCTTGCCTCGCGACAGGGCGGGTTAGCTGTGATTATGGGTGCGTTGGAACGGGAAAGTCAAGCGTGAGCGTTGGGCTCGACCGGCGAGAAAAAATCCGCTCTCTCCGGCCCTCTCACCGGAGGATAAGCTCCTGCGAAAGAACCCGAGAGAACGGTAGCGGTGTTTCCCGGCTTGCTGGCCGGCTTGCCGGGGATCCGCCATAGAAACGGAATTGCTGTTATTAGGCTTTTCGTCGAAACACGACCCAGCTTTAGAATTTCGTCGGAGATCGGTTGGATTTTGACGTTTGAGACGCGCCAGATGAAGCTGGTGGTCCCACTAAAAAAAAATCCGCTCTCTCCGGCCCTCTTGTGCATGAAGAATTTCACGCGAAAAGAGCCCGAGAGAACGGTGACCGTACATCGACGCGCTGGCCGGCGATCGAGACGGTTCATGAACGGAATTGCTGCCAAAAACCTCTTCGGCAACAGTGGTCTACGTCTTGAGGAGCTAGAGCAACTGTTCCACCGCCGACGCCAGAATCTTGCGGTCGATCGGCTTGGTGATGTACTGATCGGCGCCCTGCTTCATGCCCCAGAACCGGTCGGATTCCTGGTTCTTACTGCTCACCATGATGACTTTGGGCGGCGATTGCAAGCCTTTCAATTCGCGGCATACCTGGTACCCGTTGCGTTTCGGTAACACGATGTCGAGGAGCACAAGGTCCGGATGGCACAAGTGTGTCTGTGTGATTGCCTCTTCGCCGTCGGAGGCGGTGAATACATCGTAGCCGCGGCCTTCGAGTGCCGCCAGCATCATCTTGACTTCCGCAGCGCTATCGTCCACAACCAGGATGGTTTTCCGCATCTGGATGCATATCGTCCGAACAATTCCGGAGCTTTAGGTGTTTTTTTCGACGATTAAACGGGAAGCCGCCCGAGATGCTTCTCAAGGACTCGAAGCAGGGCGGGGAGATCGAACGGCTTGGTCAGATAATCGTTTGCCCCAGCCAGCTTGCCCTTCACGCGATCGAAGAAACCGTCTTTGCCCGATAGCATCACAACAGGCGTACTTTTCAATAGCTTGTGTTTACGGATAATCCGGCAGACTTCATAGCCATCTACCTTTGGAAGGCTGACGTCCAACAGGAGCAGGTCTGGCTTATATTCCTCGAGTTTCGTCAAGGCCTGCATGCCATCCTCAACCGCCACAACGCGAAATCCGCGACGTTCCAGATTCACCGCCACCAGCTTCCGGATGGTCTGGCTGTCGTCGACCGCGATAATCAACTTCCGTGCCCGCAGCGAGGACGTAAACGTCTCAAGATCGGGTGCGTCGCGCAACGAACACGCCCGCTCGAGGTACGGTAGCGCCTCACCGGAACGATTCAGACTCAACAGCGCCCGCGCGATGTTCAGGTTCGCCTCGTACGGTTCGATGGAAAGCCGCCCGGACCACCGTTCGATTGCCCGTGCGAGCAGTTCCTCATCGGCTCCGCGATTTTCCGCAATCTGCCAAAGATCGCACAATTTGAGCATGCCGCCGCAGTGGCTGCACCGGTCCGACGACTCAGGATGGCTGTGGTTGCACAACGGGCATTGGAAGATTTTCCGGATGGCCCGCTCAAACTGCGGTCGAGCCGCCTGTGCGCCGGCTCCCTCGGTAGCGGCGCTAATGGCCGATCCCGAAACATGCACAGGAGATCCGCCGGTGGACGAAATCGCCCGAATTCGGGCCACGCTTTGGAACGGTGCGGCTGGCAATGCGCGCGAGGCGGGCGGCGGAGGAAGCAGGACTTCGGTAGGCCGCGCCGTCTGATGCATTTTTTGCACTGCCAAGGCACTGATCGCCTGTTGGTTGGCCGGGTTGATTACTAGCACCTGTTCGAGTGCCCGGATCGATTCGTCCGGCGTGTCCGCCAGGGCCGCCAGCCACAGGAGCGCCTGTTCGAAATGCGGTTCCTTCTCAATGATTTCGTTGAATAGACGGCGTGCCAGGCCCTTTTGACCCAGCCTTGCGGCCGCCACGGCTTCGATCATCAACACTGAGCGGCTCGAGGCCCCCGCGTTCACCATACCCTAAACGCCTATCGGCACTTAGAACCACCTTCAACAGGGTACTCGGGTCCAAAAAGCAATCCGCCCGAACCGCGGTTGCTGAGGCCACGGCGTCGGGCGGGTTGTCTGTACGTGTCTGAGACTAGGACGCTAATACGCTGTTCGGAACATGCCGCCGGATCAACTGGGCGATGTTGTTCTTCTTGCCCGGTACCCGGCCCCCGTCCACAAACTGAACCGGTATCGGCTCGTCGAACCATTCGTTCTGACTGGCGAGCGATTCCACTTCCATTCGCAACATCAGGTCAGAAAAATTGCTCTTGTGGATGAAATATTCGGTGCCGTCCTGGCCGACGATCAACCCAATACTCCGTTCGATGTTATAACGCGTAATCCGTCCGACCGCCTCGGGCTTGGGCGTCGCCGAAATGGGCTGCGCCGGCACGGGCGACATCGGACTTGCCGGGATCGGACCTCCGGCTATTCCCGGCATCATCGCCAGGTGTTGACCGGTTGACGAAATCGCGGCATGCGAAGCGGTAGCCGTTGCGATCGATGAAGGTGGCGTTTGCATCGGACCGCTGCTCGGCACGCCTCCAAAGGGTCTGACAAATGGCGGTGTCGGAACCGCGGACGGTCGGGTAAACCCTCCGGGCAAAGCTACCGCATGCGCCAGGTCATAGAAGTGGTACTTCAGGTCGGACCCGACCCGTAAGCCCACCACGCCGTCGTCGGAGTGCTGCCTGTTATGCAGAAACTCAACGAGTGCTGTTAATACGACGAAAGCCCCGCCTTTTTCGAGATTTACACCCGGCTCCATTTCCAGATAGATGTTCCTGTTGGTGACCGGATTCTCCCGTACAATTTTTAAAAAAGTGGCCTGCTTGGTGCGATCGTCAATCCTCGTCGTAACCTGCACTCCCAGATGAAACAACCAGGGAATTTGTGGGAAGCCGGAAACGACGAAGTCCAATTTGTGCTCGTGGTCGAAACGTGGCCCTTCAATGAGGGTGCACCCGTACCGTTCCAAAAGCGTTCGCAAGCGATCTTCCGCATTCAGTCCAGGACTGAACATAGGAATCTCCTTTCCTTGGACGGATACGCCATGATCGCCACCCGCGAGCTCCGTTTTCGAATGTCATCGCCAGCGGCAGCCAGTGCGTATTTTTTGTTGCTTCTTCGAATGTCAAATAACTGGCCGGTCGAGCCGTGCAAGCCCCGCCCGGTCAAGCAATCGCAGCACCAGCAGTCCGCTTTTGCCGACGATTACCTTGGCTATCCACCTCACTCCCCACCGGGAGGGTGAGGAGTATGGCGAGCCACATTGAATCTAGCGGATTGCCACCATGCTGTCAACTTCCTCTGCTACACTGTCGCGCCTCGGTCCCGCCGCGGCACCGCTACAGTATCCTGTTGGTTTGACCCTCTGTCTCGCAGACGATTTGACTGGCGCGCTGGAGGCGGGTTCGCCTTTTGCCACCGCCGGAGCCACCGTCCGGGTGCTTACAAATCCCTTGCCTGACACCACCGCGTTGGACGTTCTCGTCCTGGATACGGAAACCCGTCACTTGGAAGGAGCCGCTGCCGCCGCCCGCGTTTCGGCCTTCGCTCTGCCCTACATACCGTTCGCCGATCGTCTCATCTACAAGAAAACAGACTCGACCGCCCGTGGCAATATCGGTCACGAACTGGCCGCTCTACAGCAGCTCGTTCCATCCCGCGAAGTTTTGTACGTACCGGCCTATCCATCGATCGGCCGAACGGTCGCGTCCGGTCACCTTCTCGTGAACGGGACGCCCATTCATCACACCGAGTTCGGCCGGGACGCTCTCAATCCGGTGCGGACCTCGAACCTGAACGAAATTCTTCACCCGGCGCAAGGCATCATCCTCGACGGCGCGACGGAGGACGACGTTCGCGCGGTTGCGGTTCGAGTCATGGCAAACCCCGCTCGCTACCTGGTTGCGGGACCCGCGGCGATCGCCCGTCACCTCGGCGCGCTGATGGCAAGTTCCGTAACCCATCGCTCATCACGCGATATTTCTGTATCGGTCCTTTCCTCCCTCCGGCTTCTCGTGGTCAATGGCAGCCGGCATAGCGCGTCGGGGACGCAGATGGCGTATGCCCGAGCGGCCGGCTGTTTTCGCTCGGGCCAATGGACGGAGTTCTGCTTGCCGGGTGGTGACATCGCGCTTGCGCGAGCCCAGGCGGTTGGTCGTCAGGTATCCGTCATCCTGCGCGAGAACCGTTTTGATGGGATTCTAGTGTTTGGTGGAGATACAGCTTATGGCATATTTGCGGCACTCGGCGGCCAGTATCTGGAGCCCATCGCAGAGGTTCTCCCCGGTGTACCAGTCAGCCGCTCCGACAGCGGATTGCTGTGGATAACGAAGGCTGGCGGCTTCGGCCCTGAAGATCTTATCGCCAAACTAATGCGGACTTCTATCCCTCCTCATGCGTGAACTTCTTGGTGTCACAGTGGGCGATGCAAGCGGCATCGGACCCGAAATTCTATTGAAAGCGTTTGTCGAAAACCGCCTGCCGCAGCCACCCGCCGTGTTCGGCGACATCGAAGTTCTCGACTTTTACAACAGGCGACTCGCTTACGGCGTTCCACTTCGAGCCGTCGCTCATCCCTCCGAGGTCACCGCTGGGGCCCTCAACATCGTTGACCACGGGATCGTCCAGCAGGTCCGGCCAGGCCAGATTGACGAAACATCGGGGCGCGCCGCCCGCGAATACGTTGTCTCCGCAGCGAAGGCGGCTTTGGCTGGGGATATCAGCGCCATGGTCACGCTGCCGATGAACAAAGAAGCGACGCAACTCAGCGATCCCCAATTTGTTGGCCACACGGAGTTGATCGGGCAAGTCTGCGGTGTATCCGACGTCACGATTATGTTGGTGTCGGACGATCTGATCGTGACCCATGTCAGCACCCATTGTTCTCTTGCCGATGCCATCGCACGGACCAAACAGCCGCGCATTCGCACCATCCTTTCCCTGACCGCCGCTGCTGTCCAACAACTCATTCCGAACCCTCGCATTGCGGTTGCGGGACTGAATCCGCACGCGGGTGAAAACGGTCTCTTTGGACGCGAAGAGATAGAAGAGATCCTACCCGCCGTCGAGTGGGCACAACAACAGGGCATGCCTGTTTCCGGCCCCTATCCGCCCGACACGCTTTTCTACATGGCCGTTCGGCGCAAAAAGTTCGACGCCATCGTCTGCATGTACCACGACCAGGGCCATATCCCG
>JAFDVT010000611.1 GCA_018268875.1 Acidobacteriota bacterium | reverse complement strand
CTTTGACGCCCTCACCCACGGCTTTTGTGATTTTGTATACAGTTGCCATGAAGCAATAGTATCGCTCGCCGGGGACGGAAAAAGCGGTAGCCGGAGTGTATCCAGCTACCGCTTTTGCAGATCGGGTTTCGAGTAGCGCCGCGCCTAGACGAGTTCGGTGGTGGCGAAGAAATACGGAATTTCGACCGCGGCCGTTTCCGGAGCGTCCGAACCGTGGACGCTGTTGCGGCCGACGCTTTCGGCGAACTTCTTGCGGATGGTGCCTTCGGCGGCATTGGCCGGGTTGGTGGCGCCCATGAGATCACGCCATGCCTTGATGGCGCCTTCCTTTTCGAGAGCCAGCACCACGACAGGACCCTCGCTCATGAACTCGGTGAGTTCGCCGAAGAAGGGGCGGTCCTTGTGTACGGCGTAAAAGCCCTGCGCTTCTTTGAGCGTGAGGTGCTTCAACTTCATGCCGGCGATCTTGAAACCGGCGCCGAGGATCATGTCGATGATCTTGCCCGTGTGGCCGTTCGCCACAGCGTCCGGCTTGATGATTGCGAATGTACGTTCCATTGTAAAAATCCTTTCGCCGCGCAACGGACGCCGGCAAAACAAGCCGCCGGCGCCTGCGTGGCGATTCGTTACTTCTTCAGTAATCCCTTAACTTTTTCGCCGATGTCGGCGGGCGTGTCGCACACGGTGATGCCCGCGTCCTTCATCGCCGCGATCTTGTCCTCGGCTTTGCCCGAACCGCCGGAAATGATCGCTCCGGCGTGGCCCATGCGGCGTCCGGGGGGCGCGGTCTGGCCGGCGATAAAGCCAACTACCGGCTTCTTGACGTTGGCCTTGATGTAGGCCGCGGCCTTTTCTTCCGCGTCGCCGCCGATTTCGCCGATCATGACGATGGCGTGCGTGTCGGGGTCTTCGTTGAACATACGAACGGCGTCGGTATGGTTCGTGCCGATGATCGGGTCGCCACCGATGCCGATGCAGGTGGACTGGCCGATGCCAAGCTTGGTCAACTGGCCGACGGCTTCGTAGGTCAGGGTTCCCGAGCGGGACACGACGCCGACGTTGCCGGGCAGGTGAATGTGGCCGGGCATGATGCCGATCTTGCATTCGCCGGGCGTGATGATGCCGGGGCAGTTGGGTCCGATGAGACGCGTTCCGGGGTGAGCCAGGAGTACTTGCCGGGCCTTGATCATGTCGTTCACCGGGATGCCTTCGGTGATGCAGACCACCAGCGGAACGCCCGCTTCGGTGGCTTCGATGATGGCCGCGGCTGCGAACTTGGGCGGCACAAAGATCACGGTCGCGTTGGCGCCGGTTTCTTTCACGGCATCGGCAACGGTGTTAAAGACGGGACGGTCCAGATGCTTCTGTCCGCCCTTGCCGGGCGTGACGCCGCCAACGACGTTGGTGCCGTAGGCGATGGCCTGTTCGGCGTGGAAGGTACCTTCCTTGCCGGTGAAGCCCTGCACGATCAGGCGGGTGTTCTTGTTGACGAGAATGCTCATGTTATGCGGCCTCCTTCGCGGCGGCCACAACCTTGTCGGCCGCGTCCTTCATGCCATCGGCGACGGTGAACTTCAGGCCGGATTCTTCGAGAATCTGCTTGCCCAACTCGTAGTTGGTGCCTTCCATGCGAACCACGATCGGCAGTTTCACATTCAGCTCGTTGCAGGCTCCGACCACGCCCGTGGCCAGGCGGTCGCAACGCAGGATGCCGCCAAATACGTTGATGAGGATCGCCTTTACGGCCGGGTCCGAGGTGAGAATACGGAACGCATTCTTGATCTGTTCGGGGCTCGCGCCGCCGCCCACATCCAGGAAGTTGGCGGGACTGCCACCGGCGTACTTGATGATGTCCATCGTTGCCATCGCAAGACCCGCGCCGTTCACCATGCAGGCGACGTTGCCGTCGAGCTTGATGTAGTTCAGCGAGTACTTGGAGGCTTCGACTTCGAGCGGATCTTCCTCGTTGGTGTCACGAAGCGCGGCGAGGTCCGGGTGGCGGAACAGCGCGTTGTCGTCGATCGTGATCTTGGCGTCGAGCGCCACCACGCGTCCATCGGTGGTGGTGATGAACGGGTTGATCTCGGCGAGCGAACAGTCGAGGTCTTCGTAGGCCTTGGCCAGCGCCTGGAGGGTTTTGACGGCTTCGCCGATCAGTTCGTCCGGTACGCCGATGCCCGCGGCGAGCCGTTTGGCCTGCGCCTCGGTGAGACCCACGCCCGGTTCGATGTGTTCCTTCAGGATCTTTTCCGGCGTATGGGCGGCGACTTCTTCAATGTCCATGCCGCCTTCGGACGACGCCATAAAGACGTTCTTGCCGGCGGCGCGGTCGAGCACGATGCCGAGGTACAGTTCCTTGGCGATCGGCAGTGTTTCTTCAATCAGCAGGCGCTGGACAAGGCGGCCTTCCGGACCGGTCTGATGCGTGACCAGGGTCATGCCCAGGATCTGATTGGCCTTTTCGGTGGCGTCTTCGATCGACTTGCCGACCTTGACACCGCCTCCTTTGCCGCGTCCGCCCGCATGAATCTGGGCCTTCACCACGACGTTGCCGCTGGCGGCTTTGGCGGTGACTTCGCGAATGGCCTTGGCGGCCTCTTCCTTGGTCAGTGCGACCTGGCCGCTAGGCACAGGCACGCCGTATTTCGCCAAGAGGGCCTTGGCCTGATACTCATGGATTTTCATATGGATTCCAGAGAAGTCTCGTGCAAAACTAGGAGAATCCCAATCATAACATGGCCTTTCTACCTTACCTGCACCGCGTAGCGGAGGGCGGCATCCTCACGCGCGAGGATGCGTACGCGGCGATGTCGGCGATTCTTTCGGGCGACGTCACGGCCGCGCAGATCGCCGGTCTTTTGGTGGCGATCAAGATGCGGGGCGAGGTAGCGGACGAGATCGTCGGCTTTGCGCAGGCCATGCGCCGGGCGTCGGTGCGCATTTCGGGTCTAGAAGACCTGGAACTGCTGGACACTTGCGGGACCGGCGGCGACGGTGTGGGGACGTTCAACATTTCGACGGTGACGGCGCTGGTTGTGGCGGGCGCGGGGGTCCGCGTCGCGAAGCACGGTAACCGCTCGGCTTCCGGGGTATTTGGTTCCGCCGACTTGTTGGAGGCATTGGGCGCGAAGATCGACAAGTCGCCCGCCGAGGTGGCCGCGGATATTCGGGACAAGGGAATTGGGTTCCTGTTCGCGCTGACGCATCACCCGGCGATGATGCACGCCCGGGCCGCGCGAGCGGAGCTGAAGATGCGGACGGTGTTTAATCTGTTGGGTCCTTTGACGAACCCGGCGGGAGCGCAGCGGCAGTTGATCGGAGCGCCATCGGAGATGTCGGCGCGGCTGATGGCGGAAGCGCTCACGCAGTTAGGCACGGAGCGGGCGTTCGTTGTGCACTCGGTCGACGGGTTGGACGAGATCTCGACGACAGGTTCGACGATCGTGTTCGAGGTGACTGGCGGCGAAGTTCGCAAGCATATTTGGGAGCCTTCGGACTTCGGGGTGAAGCGGGCGCGGATTTCCGAATTGGTGCCGATGGGACGGGCGGAGAACATCACGTTCGCCGAAAGTGTGTTGCGAGGGGAAAGCGGTCCCAAGCGGGACATTGTGATGGTGAATGCGGCTGCGGCCTTGGTGCTGTCGGGGCGCGCGAAAGATTTCAAGGGCGGAATGGTGTTAGCGGGAGAGTCGATCGCCTCGGGAGCCGCTCGAGACAAGCTCCAGTCACTTCAATCCTGAATGCGCTGCTACGGCATTCAGTAAATAGCGGCTCATATAAAAACTGGTGCCCTTCAGCGCCGAGATCGCGCTGTCGAGGTCAACCAATCCGAGTTGTGAGCCGCGAATCAGAATTCCGACCGTGCCTATGCTCTGGATACCCAGTGCCGTTGCCGCGCGGCGTCCGGCGGCGTCGTCCAGAAGAACCAGACAACCTCGTTGGCCAACTGCGAGCTGCAACGCCGCCAACTCACCCTCATCAAGGTCCGATTCGTCAACTCCGAGCACAATTGGCGGCGCATCCTGCACTTCCACCCAAGCTGGCAGGTTCGATGCCCAGTCTTTCACGGCCTCCGGCGCACCGGGGCGCTGAAGCTCTTGAAGGACTTTCGCGGGCAGGATGATTTTCCCGTACACGGCCGCGAGTAGTTCGGCATGGTGGATCAGGACCAGGTAGTTAAGCGGGGAAGTGTCCGCGATAACAATCATTCGCTGCGCGGAACTTCAAACCGGCGCGAGGCTTCTACTTCCCTCATGATCTCTTCAAGGGTATAAGACAGCATCACGTCATGAGCCTTTAGAAATCCGTCCATCTCGTAACGGGACTCAATTCCTAGGATCCGCCTGCCTTGCGCCACGGAGATCCGGTCCTGCCGGATTCCCTCCAGAACCATGGATTCCAAAGCAACGCGAGAAAGCTCGGCCTTTCGATCGCGGAACCCCGCCTCCAACTCTTGTGGAATATCGACCAGTACCTGAGTCATTACGTTTCCGTCTCCACTTCCATTGTGCCTCATCAGGCCCGCTACACTACTTTGAAACATGCATCTTGCAGCAGCCGTAGCCGCCCTCTTCCTGGCGCAACAGACCAGTTATCCCACCAAGTTCTCGCCTGCCATCGCGGAACGCCCCGATGTCCAGCGCGCGACCGCCTTCGTTGACGCCAACTTCGAAACCCAGCAGGTGCCCGAATGGATTCGCCTGACCGAAATACCCGCTCCTTCCGGGAAAGAGGAAAAGCGCGGCGCCTATGTCAAAGCCGAACTCGAAAAGCTCGGCTACCAGACCGTTACCGACTCCATCGGCAACATCCACACGCGCCGCAAGGGCGCCGGCACTGGACCTACGCTTGTCTTCGCCTCTCATATGGACACGGTGTTTCCTGAAAACACCAATCTCAAGGTCACGCGCAAGGCCGATGGCACGCTGCATGCGCCGGGCGTTGGCGACAACACGATCGCTGTCGCTGGGCTCCTGCAGGCGATCCGTGCGATGGACGCCGCGAAGCTCCAAACCGCTGGCGACCTCATCTTTCTATTCACCGTCCAGGAAGAGGTCGGGCTCAAAGGCATGTACGCCTGGTTCGAACAGAACCGCAAGGATGTCGACCTGCTGGTGGCGCTCGACAGCAATCTTGGCCCGGTTGGCTATGGGGCGCTGGGCATCTACTGGTCCCGAATGAAGTTCACCGGGCCTGGGGCGCATACCAACCGTTCCAAAGGCGCGCCGAACCCGGTGCGGGCGGCGGCGCAATGTATCACCGATATCTATACGGTGCCGATTCCCGACGGCGAGCCTCGCCTGGGGACCGTGTACAACGTGGGCGGCATGATGTCGGCCGGCAACATCGTGAACGCCGTTCCGCAGGAGGTCACGTTCACGGTGGACCTGCGTACGGTGGACAAGAGCATCATGGGTTCGCTCGACGACGCGTTGGTCTCGAAGTGCGACGGGGCCGCGCGCGCTTTCGGCGTGACGTTCACGCGCGAATGGATTCAGAAGTCCGAGCCGGGAGGTACGCCGG
>JAFDVT010000610.1 GCA_018268875.1 Acidobacteriota bacterium | reverse complement strand
GCTGCCGACGCGAGGCCGCACGGGCATTGTGTTTTCGCATCTCGACCGCGCGTTGAAGCTGTGGGACCGCCGCGGGCTGAAGAACGTTCGCATGGCGGCGATTCGCGAGGCCGAGCATTGGATGCTGGACCGTACGCGGTATTCCGACGGTCTTGGCGCGATCTATCCGTCGATGATGTACCTCATCATGGCGCTCGATTCGCTGAACTATCCGGACGATCATCCGGATCGCATCGAAGCGGTGCGGCACTTTGAAGACCTGCTGATCGAGACCGAGGACCGGTTCCAGTTTCAGCCTTGCAAGAGTCCGATCTGGGATACGTCGTACGCGGCGTTTGCGCTGGGCGAGACGGGCGGCGCGGATGAAGAGGCGCTGCGGAAATCAGCAGACTGGATGCTGGATCGAGAGGTTCGCCGCAAGGGCGATTGGACGGTGAAGCGTCCCGGTCTTGAGCCGAGCGGATGGGCTTTCGAGTTCGCAAACGAGCATTATCCGGATATCGACGATACGGCGCAGGTACTGCTGGCGCTGCAGCATGCCAAGGCCTCAGACCCTGTGCGGCAGGCTCGCGTCGAGAAACGCGCGGTGAACTGGCTGCTGGGCATGCAGTCGAGCGATGGCGGTTGGGCGGCGTTCGATGTGGATTGCAACTGGAGCCTGCTGAACAAGGTTCCATTTGCGGATCATAACGCGATGCTGGATCCGACTTGTCCCGACATTACGGGTCGCGTGATGGAGGCGTTGTGCAAGCGCGGATTCACGTGGGAACATTCGGCGATTCAACGCGGCGTGCAGTATTTATTGGGCTGCCAGGAAGCGAACGGGAGTTGGTACGGCAGGTGGGGCGTGAACTACCTGTACGGTACGTTCCTGGCGCTGCGGGGTCTTGAGGCGTCGCAGGCACGGGACGCGCGTCCGGCGATGAAGAAGGCCGCCGAATGGGTTCGGCAGGTGCAGAACGCCGATGGCGGTTGGGGCGAAAGCTGCGCCGGGTACACGCGAAACAAGTTCACCGGCGCGGAGAGTACGCCATCGCAAACGGCATGGGCGTTGCTGGCGCTGCATGCGGCGGGCGAGACCAATTCCGAAGCGACCATCCGCGGCGTACATTACCTGATCGGCACGCAGAAGCCCGACGGCACGTGGGACGAGCATCTGGCGACAGGCACCGGATTTCCGGGCGTGTTTTACCTGGCGTACCACTTGTACCGGCATTACTTTCCGCTGCTGGCGTTGTCGATGTACCGGCCGGACCTCAATCACGGGTAGCGGCGGCCGGCAGGAGTCCGACGGCGCGCATGAGTTCGAGGGCGTTTGAACGGGTGACGACGCCGGGCCGCATCTTGTAATCGAAACGAATTTCGCCACCTTCGACGTGATCCTCAAAATGCACGTTGCGGATGGTTCCTTCGGCGACGTCGGCGATGGTCGCTAGCGCGAGGTCGTGCGTGGTGACCAGGCCGATGGCGCCGCGATCGATCAAGGCTTTGAGGATGCCCTGCGCTCCAATGCGACGGTCATGCGAGTTGGTGCCGCTGAGGAGTTCGTCGAGCAGGAACAAGACGGGGATGTCGCCGGTGGTGAGGTCCGTCACCTGCTTGAGGCGGGTGATTTCCGCGTAAAAACGGCTTTTTCCGTCTTGAATGGAGTCCGCGGTGCGCAACGAGGCTCCGACGGCGAAGCGGCCTAACTTGAGACTGGTGGCGCGGACGCTGCTGCCCGCCCAAGCGAGGACGACGTTCAAACCGATGGCGCGCAGCATCGTGCTTTTTCCCGACATATTGGAGCCGCTGACGATGATGAGGCGCGTGGAGCCGCCGAAGTCCACGTCGTTGCGGACGCATTGGCGGGCGGGGAGCAGCGGGTGGCCGAGGTCGCGAGCTTCGAACAACGGTTCCGCGATGAGTTCGGGGTAGGCGTGGCCGGGGTTCTCGAAGGCGTAGCAGGACAGCGAGCAGAGAGCCTCGAATTCGGCGAGCGCGCGCATCCAGGCATCGACATCACGAGCGTGCTGGCGCTGCCAGCGGTACATCGCGTGGGCGACATGGACGTTCCACAAGAGCGGAATCATGACGGGCATGAGGTACTGGTTGCGGCCGGTGTCGGATAGCGTGACGAGCTTTTTGAGGTACGCGACCTGCTTCGAAGATCCGGCGACGGTGGCGCGGAGACGCTGTAGCAGCGTGCTTTCGAACGTACGTTCCTCGAGGTGATGGAGCAGGCGGACGAGGAGGTCCAACTCGCGCGAGGAGGAATCGAGAGCCGACATCCCGTCGAGGATCTGACGGCGAAGGAGCCACGTCATCAGCAGGGCGATCAACGCGACGGAGAGGAACGGAGAGCTGGTCCAAAGGCCGGCGATCCAGCCAATGGCGGCGATCAGCGCGGCGAGGGTGACGGTCCAACTGGCGGGGATGGCCCAGGCGGGAAACGGTTCAACGGGACGGAGGCGCCAGTTGGCGTGGATGTCCTCGCCGGCGAGGGCGGCCGTTTCCCGAAGGTCCACTTGCGGGGCAAGTTCGCGAACGGCGTTCTGGCGGTCGACGACGTCTTCGCGGGAGGCCGGATGGAGGAACCAGGAGGCGAGCACATCTTCGCCGGCGGAGGTTCGCGCGGTGCTGACGAGTTGGAAGAGAGACCCGCGTCCGAACAGGTCAAGGTCGGCGGCGAAGACATGGTTGGGGTCGAGGAAGCGCTCGCCCGTGGGACCGGCGCCGGCCCAATGTCCATCGAGGCGCGCGAGGCCACGGTCGAAGTACGCGATGCCGCGGCGGGCGGCGATGCGGCGTTCGTCGACGCGGCTGTGGATGACCATCAAGACAACAAACGCGAACGCGGCGATGGCGGCGTAGGGCAAGTCCCACCAGGCGAGGCCGAGGCCGATGATGACGACCCACATGCGGAGGTCGCTGATCTGGCCGTAGCGCTTGTCTTCGGTTTCCAGAACGGTTCGCCAGTGGGCGAGTCGGGTTTGGTACTGCGTTACGGGCGTGGCCAAGCGATCTCGATTCCTTGTGTCTGTATCCAGGTCTGAAAGTCTTTGAGCAGCGTCTTGTCGTTGCGGATTTTGCGCGGGGGTTCGTTTTTGTTGAGCGCGAAGGCGGCGAGGCTGCCGGCCGATTCGCCGATGTTCCATTCGACGGGATGGAGACGGTAACAACCGTTGGTGATGTGCGTGACGCCGAGGTTCTTGCAGGCGGGCAGCAAGTTTTCCATCCGTTTGGGGATCAACGAGCCGAGCGGGATTTGAAAGGGCATCGACGCGATGTCGATGTAGTTGTCGCCGCCGGTCGACGGATGCAGGTCGATGCGGTAGTAACCGATACCGACCGAGTCGGCGAAGGGTTCCGCGGTGGCGAGGCCTTTGCGGGCCTCCTGCCCGACGTGCTGTTCGAGGACCGTGAATTCGGCCTGAATACGCCGGGATTCACGAATGTAGGGATACTTGGCGAGGCCGTCCTCGGTGCCCGAAACATCGCCGCGAAGCTTCAGCCCTTTGAAGCCGGCATCGGTCTGCATCCAGTAGAGCAACGACAGGCTGAGCTGTTTGGCGTCCATGGGCTTGTCGAGCCAGTAGTCGTTTTGCGGCCAATTTACGAGGCAGATGTCGCTTGCGTAGGCGCCGGGACGGAAGTTCGCCTTCGATGCGATGCGGCGGTAGATCCAGAGGTTCGTGACGCCTCGCGGTGTGGGCTTTTCGGGGTCAAACGCGAGGGTTTTGGGCTTCAGCGTGATGGGATCGGAATAGGTCCAGGAGAGCAGCTTGCCGGGCCAGGCGGGATTCAACTTGGGCTGGTAGTCTTTCCAGAACGAATAGGACGCGGGCTTGTCGATGGTGTGGTCCTCCCCGGGGTGGTGGCTGAGGGCGAAGCACCAGGTGGTGGCCTGGATGTTGTTCGGCTGCGCTTGCGACGGACCGTGGAGTTCGCCGGGTTCGAAGCCGGTGACGAACTCGGTTCGGGTGAGCGGCAGGAGTTCGCCCTGGTCGGTGCCGTCCAGGAAGTACTTGGCGGTGATGGTGCGATCGACGTTGCCGCGGGCGACCGTGACGGACTGCACACGGTCCTTGTCGACGGTGGCGGCGGTGGGCTTGTGTTCGAGCAACACGCGGAGGCGGCCGCCGCTGATGTAAGGGTGCAGCATCGACTCCAAAACGGCGAGCGAGACGCGAGGTTCGTGGGTGATGCGGGAGACGGTGCCGTCGCCGGGGTTCAAATAGGGCTTCGCGCGGGCGTCCTCGGTGAGCGGGAAGTTACGGCGGTAGAAGTCGCGAACGCCGTTGCGGTAATCGCGATAGGCGCGGGTGCCGCCGAACTGTTCGACCCACTGGTGTTCATCCGGCGGGACCATCTGCGAGGTAACCTGGCCGCCGATCCAATCGGTTTCTTCGGTGAGGATGACGCGGTAGCCGTTGCGCAGAGCGGCAAGCGCGGCGGCGACACCACCGAACGAGGCTCCGATGACGGCGATGTCGCAATCAAGGTCACGGCCAAAGGCGGGGATGGCCGCCGATGCGGCGGCGAGCAACAACGCTCGACGGGAGGGCATACTGTTATTGTTGTCCATCCTTACCATCGGTTCCGATGCCGGGTGTCCCGCCGGGGAGATTGCACGGATTGCCGCGCAAAAACTGGGTTTCGAATACGTGGGGACGCATCGGTTGGAGGCGCTGCTGCGCGAGGAGTTTGGCCAGGACGTCGTGTTGCCCGCGAAGGCGTGGGCGCCGGCGGTGGAAAGCGTACTGTCGCGACTGGCCGTCGAACATCACCTGGTAGCATGCTTTGCCGGTTGCGAACAGTTGTTTCCCAGGCTCGCGCTGGTGACGCGGATCCAGTTACGCGCATCCGACAACCGGCGCATCGGCAATCTCATGATCGAGCGGCGCCTGGATCGCGGGGCGGCAAAGGCGGCGTTGCGGGAATTGGACGCCGGGGCTCGCGCATTGCGCAAACAAAGGTTCGGCAGGGCGACCGCGCCCGACGGGTTGCAGGACGCGATCCTGAATACGACGCACATGGCTCCGGAACAGTTGGCATCGTGCGCGGTGGCGGTGGTGGAGGCAAAGGGCGCGCCGGAGTTGCTGTCGCAGCAGGCCGAGGCGCACCTGCGGTTCCAAAGCCGCCTGCAACTGGCCTCGCACGGGATCACCGCGAACGGAAAGGCGATGCTGCCCGGGCGGGCGAAGTTGTTCGGGCATCCGAGCGAGGAGACGTTCGCCAACCTTCTGGATTTTTACCGCGTGGCGTGGGATTACGAACCGCGGTCGTTCCCGTTGCAGTGGGATAAAGAGGGCAAGGTGCTGGAGGCGTTCACGCCAGACTTCTACCTGCCGGAGTTCGACTTGTACGTCGAACTCACCACCATGAAGCAGGCGCTGGTGACGCGGAAGAATCGCAAGGTGAAGATGCTGAAAGCGATTTATCCTCAGGTAAACATTCAAATCTTCTATCAGAAGGACTATCAGGACCTGATTGGAAAGTATGCCCAACCCCATCCCGATTGAGAAAGTGATCTATACCGAGGAGCAGGTTCGCGAACGGATCCGCGAGGTGGCGGCGGAGATTTCGACGCGCTATGCGGGCCGCACGGTGAAGCTGATTGCGGTGCTGAAGGGGTCGGTGTTCTTTCTGACGTCGCTCGCGCAGGAACTGACGGTGCCGGTGAAGATCGACTTTCTGGGGATTTCGAGTTTTTCGACGCAGCAGAAGAGCGGATCGGGGCTGGTACGGATCTCGAAAGACCTGGACGAGTCCATCGAAGGCGAGGATGTCCTGCTGGTGGAAGACATCATCGACACCGGGTTCACGACGCGGTACCTGCTGCAGACGCTGGCGGGGCGCGGGCCGAATTCTGTAGCGGTTTGTACGCTGCTCGACCGCACGGTGCGGAGGATCGTGCAGATCCCGGTAGATTTCCGCTGCTTTGAGATCCCGGACCGGTTTGTGGTGGGGTATGGACTGGATCACAAGCAGTTGTATCGGAACCTGCGGTGCATCGCGGTGCTGGGTCAGAACATATCCTCTTAAAATTGTTT
>JAFDVT010000060.1 GCA_018268875.1 Acidobacteriota bacterium | reverse complement strand
TAGGGTTGCTCCGTAGACGAGTTCCAGTACGTTAGGGCAGGAAATGTAAGCCAATCAACTCGCGACTAGACCGTAAGTACTCTATCTGCACGCGTCTTGGCGTGATTTCCCCGCATTGCCACTCGATCGAGCCACCATTGGCGCCCTGAATGCGGATTTTTCGTGGATTGCTCATGGAAAAAGTCTCAGTACCGGTTTCCGTCTGTACAACCAGCGCCGGACCATTCGCCGCCTCGCAGTTCAACGCCCGTAATTGACCGATGACGGTGGCGTCTCCCTTCGGATTTTCCCATCCGGCGCCGGTGATCACGTTCGCGCCCGGCGGCCTGGCTGGGACGGGAGCCATTCCCTCCATTTCCAACAGCGCGTTCGCCATGTCTTCCTGTTCGCTGGTTTGCGCGGCGCGCAGCGCCCGGTTGGCGGAACGCAGGGCGGCGTCGATCTGTCCGGCTTTGGCCTGCGCAAAGCCCAGCGCGTGCCAGAACGAACTTTGGCGCGGCAGGATGGCGACCGCTTTGGTCAGGTATTCGACGGCCTGCGAAAAGTCCTTGCGGTCGCTCGCCCGCACTCCCAGCAGAAAAAGAACCTCCGCGAAGTTGGGATCGAGGGCGACGGCCTTTTCCAGCAACGCGGTCACCGTGTCCCGGGCGGCACGGCCTTGGGCGTCACGAATCAACATCGCATATTCCAGAACCACTCTCGGGTCCGTGGAACCTTCGGAAATCGCGGCCGCAAAACTGGACATGGCTTCCTGGTTCGCGCCCTTGGCCAGGGCCAGGTACCCTCGCGACGCGGATCGAACCGCCGGCCGTTCGCTTTCCTTGATGATGGATTCGTACTTTGCGGCGGCCAACGACGTTTTGCCGCAATCCAGGAGCAAGTCCGCTTGCAGGCTGGCGATGTCCAACGCGGACACTGCTACCGGCGCCGCCGCGGGAGGCAGGGACAACCGATCGATCTCGATCCGCCGGTTTGGACCCGTTCCCAGGTTGCCGCGAATGGCCCTGTCCCGGGCTTCTCCCAACGCCCGATCCATTGTTACGCCGAAGGTGGAGCGAAACACCTGTAGGATGTTCGTGTCGCTGCCTGACAGACGGTCAATCGCTTGAACGAAAGCCGGCATATGGGCGTAATAGCGAGGCTCGGAGTACAGCATGTGCACCAGCATCCAGGCTGTCGCATAGAAACGGCTCGCCTGGTAGGGGTCCTGGTAATGCACTCCGGTTTTGCGGGCCGCCGTGAGTTCTTCGGCGGGCATGGACGGCATCATCCGCAGGTTCCGCTGGTGTTCCGGGATGGGCAACCCGAATTCGACGAAGCGGCCTTGTACGCGCGTCGTGGAAAAGAACTCCGCGAGGCCTTCCTCCAGCCATTGCGGCAGTGGACCCGTCGTGCGGTTTAACAAAAGATGTGTGAATTCGTGGAGCAGCACCCGATCGGTTGCCGCGGCCGGAAACACGATCCAGTCACCCTCGGCTCCGGATTGGAAAAAACCGACGCTGATCGGCGACGGGCGGTACTGTTCGAACTCACTGGTGCGGCGAAAAACGAGGATGCGTACCGGTCGAAGTACGGCGGGACGGCCGAACTGTTCGAACAGCTCCGCCATGGTGCGAACGCGTTCGAGAGTGCGTGCGGCGGTTTCCGCGCCGGCGTCCGAATAGACCGAAATTGTACCCTCCCGAACAACTGTCCAACGGCTCGTTTTTTCGTCGGATTGGGCAGCGGCGGCATGTTCACAGAACAGCCCGATGAAAAGAAAGAAGAAACACACCACAGCCCGGTGCTGCGATGGGCTCCATTGAAAAAATCGATTGGCGTTGCTTTCGGACAAGGAGTTGAATAAAGACATGAACTCCACCATTGAGGAGCCTACGACCGCAAGCATGGACCCTGTGTCGTCGCAAGTCAACCTGATGCATCGTATCAGCAACATCGTCGCGTCAGAGCTATCGTTGGATGAAATGCTGGGCGAAATCATCGGGCTAACGGCGCAAGTCACCAATTGTGACGCCGCCCTGGTCTATCTGATGGACCTGGATACGAATGAGATCGTTTTGCGGGCGTCGCAGGTTCCCCACGCCAAGGATCTGGGTAATCTTCGTATGAAAGTCGGAGAAGGCATCACCGGTTGGGTGGCGGAGCACAAGTCGGTGGTCACGCTGCCGAAAAATGCGGCGCAGGACGCCCGGTTCAAACGCTTTCAGGCGCTGGTGGAAGATACCTACGAAGCGTTTCTTTCGGTTCCGCTGGTGAACCGCGGGGAAGTGATCGGCGTGGTGAACGTCCATCACCGCCAGAGCTACGACCACACGCCGGAAGAGGTGTCGCTCGTCACGTTTATCGGCGAACAGATGGGTTCGGCGATCGGCAAGTCGGTTCTGGAAGATCAGAACAGCCTGCTTCGCGAACAGTTGGAAACCCGCAAGCTGGTGGAACGGGCCAAAGGGATCTTGCAAAACCGTCATTCGTTGACCGAAGAAGAGGCGTACCTGCGCCTTCGGAATGAAAGCCGCCGTTTGCGCCGTCCGATGAAGGAACTGGCCGAAGCCATCATTCTTTCGGAGGAATTGGCCCGCAAGCCCGAAGCCTAAACCACGACGAAAGTTCCTGAGGGCGGCGGCGCGATTCGATGATGGCTAGCGGCGTATTTTTGCGCTTGCTATGGACGTGAAAGCACTTTCTACTTTTCTCGTCCTTTGTGCGAGTTCGGTTTTTTCGTTTGCACAGAATGCCGGCAGCGCCGCGCCCCCGCCCACCTACGACTACGACACTGCGACGGCCGGTACGCAGGGTCCGAAAGCGCCCGCGGTGGCGGGCTACACCTACCGCAGCGTCCGTTCGTTTCAGATGGCCGTTCCGGTGCTCGTTCGTAGCGCGGAACTGCAAGCGGTTCTCCCGCCCGGCTACGTGCCGGTTGCGACTCCAGCGGGGTCCGACACCGCAACTATTACGCTGAACTTCTTTTTGGATCAGCGTTTCCAGCCGGACGCATCGTCTGCCACGACCTATGGTCCGACGTCCGCCGTCCTGATCACCACAACGGCATTGAACACCCGCTTGGCCACGCCGCGCCAGGAAATAGTGTTTCCCAGTTTTGAAGCGTCGAGCGATGTGGACCGGCTGAATGCGGCTTTTGGACCCGGTTCGGCACGCTTGGCGAAAGTCACCGCCGGGGTAACGGACCGGCACGGCGTCAAGACGTTCAAGTTTCGCATTGTCGACAAAGACCTGGGCTTCGAGATGCTGGCCCAAGCCGAAGTCCCGGGCAACATCGCGTCCCGGGTTGTGAGCGATCCGGTGGGGCTTCCCTTTCGGACGTTTAACGGCATGGAGCTGAATAAGGCGTTCTGGGCCGCCAGCCAGAGCGACGCGGTGACGGTCCCGGCAAGCGACACCAAGATTCTGCTGTACTCGCCCGGGGATCGGATTGTCTT
>JAFDVT010000609.1 GCA_018268875.1 Acidobacteriota bacterium | reverse complement strand
GCTTCCCTTCTCCTGGGTGCCGTTTGAAGGCCTGCTGCACAACGGCCAGGATTCGTCCTACCGTACGCTGTTCGGCAAGATGTTCCTGCATCTGTCGGTGGTGTGGGGCTTGCGGCGCGCCCTTCCGGGTGGACCCTGGATCGTTCCATTGGCGATTCCGGTCGTGATCTCGTTCGCCTGCGAATGGATGCAGCGGTACCTGCCGGGGCGTACGCCGGAGATCACGGAACCCTGCCTGAGCGCGCTGGCCTTTCTGCTCCTGGCGCTGGCGCAAGGCGGAGGCCGTTCGCAAAGCGCTTCTAAAGGCGAATGATAAAATTCAGGTTCCCCCCATGACAACGGCAGCCGCAGTTGCAGCAGTAACGACAGCCGTTTCCCTGCTCCTGATCGCCTATATCCTCGTTGGGTACCCGCTGCTTTTGCTCGTCCTGCGGCGGTTCCGCGCCAACCCCGTGCGCACCGGCGACGCGTATCTGCCCACCGTAACCGCCGTGATCGCCGTACACAATGGCGAAGCGTCCATCGGCGGCAAACTCGAAAGCCTCCGTGGACTCGATTACCCGTCCGAACTGCTGAACATCGTAGTCGCCAGCGACGGTTCGACCGACCGGACGCTCGAAATCGCCCGCGGGTTTGACGGCGTCACCGTGCTGGACCTGCCCAAGGGTACGAAATGCACGGCGCTCAACGCCGGCATCGCCCAGGCAACGGGCGAAATCCTGCTGCTCACCGACGTACGCCAACCGGTGGAACCGCAAAGCCTGCGCATGCTGATCCGCAATTTTGCCGACCCTTCGGTGGGCTCGGTCAGCGGACTGCTGAAGATCCGTACCGGCGGCTTGCGGGAGGCCGAGGAAATCGGCGCCTACTGGCGCTACGAGGCCTGGATTCGCGATTCGTTGAGCGCGATCGATTCGATTTTTGGCGCGTCTGGCGCCTATTACGCTATGCGCCGCGACCTCGCCCCGGTCAACGTCCCGGGGGAAATTCTGCTGGACGACATGTACCTGCCTCTTGCGGCGTTCCGGCGCGGCTACCGGCTGATCATGGAACCCGCCGCCGTGTTCTGGGATCAACCGACGGACCGTTCGACGGAGTTCGCACGCAAGGTTCGCACGCTGGCGGGAAATTACCAGATCCTGCGGCATTACCCCTGGCTGCTGAGCCCCGCCAACCGAATGTGGCTGCACTTTGCGAGTTACAAAGCCGCGCGTCTGGTCCTGCCCTGGCTGCTGTTGATTGTCCTGATCGCCCCGCTGTGGCTGCCGTCGCCGTGGCGCGAACTGCTGGTGGTTCCGCAAGTGATCGGGTACGCTCTGGCGGCCCTGCATCCGTGGCTTCCCCGCCCTCTGCACCGGTTGTCCTCGCCGCTGCGAACGCTCTGCATGATGATGTTCGCGACGGTGGCCGGACTGAAGGTGTTTTTCGTACCGGCCGAACGGATCTGGAAAGTCACGAAGTCGAGGTAGTATCTGGTAGCTACCAGCTATCTAGATAGTAGCTACGATAGCGGATAGCTACCAGATACCCTTTACTAGCCGATAGCTATCTGGTATCTTTCTGGTATCCGACATGCCAACCGTTGTTTTTGCAAATCCTAAGGGCGGGGCGGGGAAGTCGACCGCGGCGGTCGTTCTCGCCACCCAACTCGCGATGAAAGGCGGCGCGGTGACCATTCTCGACGCCGACCCCAATAAACCCGTGTCGCAATGGGCCAAGCGCGGCAACGTCCCGGCGAAAATCACCGTGATTGAGAGCGTTTCCGAGTCCACCATCATCGACGAAATCGACGGCGCCGCGGAAAAGACGCCGTTTGTCATCGTCGACCTGGAAGGCACGGCTTCGATGATGGTGGCCTACGCGATCAGCCGCGCGGACCTGGTCATTATCCCGATTCAGGGTTCGCAATTGGACGCCGCGGAAGGGACCAAAGCGATACGCCTAATTCGCCAGCAGGAAAAGGCCTTTTCGCGCAAGATTCCGTTCGCGATCCTGTTCACCCGCACCAACCCGGCGCTCCGTCCCCGTACGCTCGTGCACATCCAGCAGGAGTTTTATAAGCACGGCATCCGGGCGTTTGAAACCCAACTGCACGAGCGCGAGGCCTACCGGTCGCTATTTTCCTTTGGCGGCACGTTGGAAACGCTCGACCCGAGCCAGGTGGGCGGCCTCGAAAAGGCCATCGCAAACGCTCGCGAATACACCGCCGAGGTCGTGGCGCTGCTTCGCGGCGAGAAAGCCGAGGTCGCGTAAAGATGGCGGAACGCGCAGGATTGTTTGAAAGCAGCGGCGGCGACGATTTCGATCTCTCGTCGTTTACCACCAAGAAGACCTCGCCGGCGCCGCCCGTCGAAGCGGTTCGAACCGTGTCCGAAGCCGCCCAGTTCGTGAGCCGCGAACCAGTAGTGGCAGCCGCAGCGGTCCCGAAGAAAAAGAAAGACCGCCGGCATCGCACCGGGCGCAACGAACAGCTCAACATCAAAGTAACCGCCGAATGCTTGCGGCTTTTCTACGACCTATCGGACACTCATAACTGGGTGCAGGGCGAAACGCTCGAACGCGCCCTCGCCGCGCTGCAGCGGGAAATCGAATCGACAAGGCAGGGCAATGGCAAAACGTGAAGATCGCCGGGGTCTCGTCAAAGCAGGAGACCTTCTGAAAGACGAAGTATCGATGCCGGATCCGCCCGCCGACCCGCCACCTATACCTACCGAGTCGCAGTTCGCCAATCCGCAACTCAGCCTCTTTCAGGATTTTCTCTACAACCGAACGGAGGAACGCGAGAATCTTTCGAACGCCGTCGACCTCTGGGACTGTGTTCCGCGCTACTCCATCAGCCGCCAGTCGATGAACAAGACCAGGGAAGGCGGCCGCTTTTTGGAAACGCATACCGCATCGTTTCAGTACCGCGACCGCACCTACACCTGCACGGTTTCGCCGGCCCGGGTAAAGGATCTCGAAGGCGTCCAGCGCGACTACTATCCCAGCGCTAACGAGGAACTGGTGGAAGACGCGCTGCGCAAGCTCGCGGCGGAACAGTTGGCCGGTTTTTTCGACAAGCCAAACTATAGAAGCGGCGTGGTTTTTACGCTCTACGCGCTGCGCGAGGAACTCGCCAAACGAGGGCACACGCGGTCGTACCAGGAAATCGTCCTGGCGCTGAACATCCTCGCCAAGTCGATCATCGAGATCCGGGCCACGGGCGAGAAGGGCGAGGTGCTGGCCATTTCGCCGTACCTGCAATCGCTGGTCGCGGTGTCCCGTCATACGCTGAAGGACGATCCCAAGGCCAAATGGGCCGTGCAGTTCCACCCGTTCGTCACCGGCAGCATCGACCAGGTGACGTACCGCCAGTTCAACTACCACCTGATGATGAGCCACAAGACGCAAATCGCGCGGTGGCTGCACAAACAGCTGGTCCTGAAGTACACGTTTGCCGAACTGTCGCGGTCCTTTGAGATGCGCTACAGCACCATCAAGCGCGATAGTGGCCTGCTCAGCGGCTATGCCCGTGAACGCGCGGCCATCGACGCCCTGGAAACCGCGTTTCAGGACCTCAAAGAACAGGATATTCTGTCCGCCTACGAACGCCAGGACCTCACGGGTCCGCGGAAAAAGCTGTTGGATGTCACGTTCAAGATCTGGCCGTCGCTATCGTTCGTCAAGGAAGTGAAGGCGGCGAATAAACGGCTGATCGACGGCAGAAAAGGCACGCTACCGGTAGGTATAACTGGCAGGTCGAAGTAGCGGCCGGTAGGTTTAGGCGGCGAGTGGGCCGATTTTTCGGTAGGTTTAGCTGGCGGATGCCGGTAGGTTTAGGTGGCGGCGACCCGTTTTCGAGCCACCCGATCGGTAGGAATAGCTGGCAGGTCCGCGAAAAACCGGTAGGAATAGCTGGCAGGTGGACCCCTTTCGCACCCGGCGACCTCGAAAATCCGGTAGGAATAGCTGGCACGACGCGTTTCGACCGGTAGGAATAGCTGGCAGGTCCAGGCCAGACGGTAGGTTTAGCTGGCGGCTTGCGAGGTTAACTGATGCTCCTGCAATCCTTTGTGAGCCTCTATCCTTCTATCCTTTACGTATAACCTTCTATAACCGTCCCAATCTCCACTAAGCCACGGCCGAAAGAAGCAACTGCCACAAAACAATCCTGAAATCAGATTGGGAACCAGGGCAGGTGGCTTGGTCACGTCACTGCGCACCTGGGCATAACATATCCTCTCCTTCAGACAGCAGGATGTGATAATGTCCTTTATCACTCTGGCAGACTGAGCGATTTACAAGCCCCCGCGGAACCCAATACCTCTCGCATATGCGACACTTGCGAGTATGGATCTTTTTGAAGGTCCGATGAGGTTCCTTTCATTGATGAACTTCCGTAATTTCGGCTTTCACACTGTTTACGTACTCGCCTGCCTTTCCGGAACCGTGGCGATGTATGGTCAAAATCCGGCGCAACAGCAACAGCAGCAGCCGGGCGTACCGGCGGCGATTAGCGTCCGGCCGGATTACACGCTTGGTCCCGACGACCAGATTCTCGTCCGGGTACCGCAAGTACCGGAACTGAACGACCGGCCTTTCCGCATCGGTCCCGACGGCTACGTGGAACTGCCCATCGTGGGGCGAACCCAAGTCGGCGGACTCACCATCCAGGCCTTTGAAAAAGCCCTCCTTGAAAAACTGAAGGAATTTGTCCGCGACCCGCAAGTCTTCGTGACGCTGGCCCAAATGCGCGG
>JAFDVT010000608.1 GCA_018268875.1 Acidobacteriota bacterium | reverse complement strand
TTTCGTTCCGTCAAAATTCGATGTATTTCCCGATAGGCCTCAACGGGCGCGTCGTGCCATCGCGCCGCGGCCTGGTCCATCGCCGCGATGCGCGATTCGGACACCGGAGGCCGCAAGCCCGCCGATTTCTTCCATTCCCGCAACGCAACCGTGGCCAGATCCTGCCGCGCGATGCTGCGTTCGAGCAGCGCGGTCAAGCCCTGTTGCGCATCCCATCCGGCGACCGTTGAATCGGTCGCGATCGCACGCGGCGGCAACAATCCGGTGGCATTTCGCCAGATAAACAGCAGCGCCAATAGCGCCAGCACCGCCACCGCGCCTTGCAGCCGGTAGCGCCGCAATAGTGTACCGACGCTCGTCGTATCGCGAACCTGATGATGGTATTCGTCGAACACAATTCGCGAATTCGATCCGGCCAGAGCGGCGATCCACGGGCCGTCCGCATGTTCACGCAGCCCCTCGTTCGATAGCCGGAACATCTGTGTCGCGACGACGATGCTGCCGCGGCCCATGGGCTTCTCGATCTGGATCGGGAGCCCGTCTTTGCGATCGCGTTCCATAACGGTCCACGACGCGTCGGGCGCGAAATACGCGGCCGATTCGCGAGGCGCGCGGCTCATTTGCGCGCGTTCCCGCGCGGTAACCTCGCGCAGCTTGATGGTCACTCCCCAACGTTTCGCGGTGAATTGGGGCTCCTTCGAAGGAGGATTTTTTTCCTTCTGAAAGACTTCGAAATTCGCCTTCAACGCCGGCAGGGACGGTTGAAAGACAAACACGACACGAGCGCCCGCGCCGGCCATCGCCTCCCACGTTTTGAGCGAAGCCTCCGAAGAAAACGCCCAATTCGAGGCGGATTCACCGAGGATGAAGACCGTCGGCGCCGGGCGCAACGGCAACAGCGACAACTCGCGATAGTTCCGTTCGACGGTCACGCCGGGCATCGAACCCAGGCTTTCATACAACGCCTTGGTTCCGAACGGGTCGGCGCGAAGCGAAGAGTACCGCGGGTAGGCGTCGCCGGATTCAACGGGTACGAGCGTGATGGCGACAACGGCCCACAGAAAGAGCAGAATCCCCGTGGCGAGCAGGATTTTAGAGACGGTTCGCATGCGACCTCATCTCATCCAAGCCTCGCGACAGTTCTTCCAACGTTTCGCGCGTCACCGGCCGCATGCCGAACCAACCGGCTTCAAAAACACGCATATTTCTGCGGAACGCCGGCGCGACTTCGGGCACCGTTCGCGCACGCCGCACGACCTCCGACGAATATTCGAGGCCGGACTTCCAACGGCGAACCGTAATCAGGTTGCGGCTGTTCAGAAAGCTCAACCCGGCCAGGTGCATGGCGCGCAATGCCAGGCGGAGGTCGCCTTTGTCGATCCATTCGCGAGCCAGAGCCATCCAGGAATCGTCGTTGAGCTTGTCGGCGGTAACGGACTCGTCGCTCAGGTCGATCGTGCTTGCGGCGGCAGCAGGCGCGGGCGACGCGGTAATCGTGCGCCGGTTGCGATGTTGACGATACAGCAACAGCGCGGCAGCGATCGAAAACAGGATCCCCAGCGCCCAGAGCGCATATTGCAGGGCTTTGGCGTAAGGATCGGAAGCGCCGCTCTTTCCCGTGGAGCTTTGCGAATCGTTCTCAAATAGCTTGCGGATGCCTTCCACAAACCAGTCGATGATTTCCTTGGCGCGATCGATGACGCCGTCAATCCATTTCGCCCATGCGGGGCGGTTGGCGTCGTTCCCTTCCTGGCGAGGCATCCGCCAACTGAACTCGCGCCGCTGCAAAACCTCGTCGACGGACCGTTCGAGCCTCTTGCTGTCGATCGCCGTGGCCTGCTGCGCATACATGGGCGGCGGCGAAACGGTGGCAACAAGAACGATCAGCAACGCGGCCGTCGCCAGCGCGCGGCGTAGCTTCGCCTGCAGGTCCGCGCCCGTCGACAACGATTGTCCATAGAAGCATCGCAGGACGTAGATCGCGCAACAAACCGGTTCGACGGTGACGTAGACCAGAACGCCAAGCGCGGCCGCGCCGGTCCAGGAAAACAGCCACATTCCGTAACGCGTCAGCGTCGTGTCGACACCGAAAAAGCTACGCGCGAGCGAAGGCAGCACCAACGCCGCAACGGCGTAATTCAGGAACAAAAGCACGCCGAGCAGGAACAGAAACGTCTGCACGAGGTAGTTCTGCTTCATCCAGAGCGAGGCTTGTTCGGACGCCAGACGCGCCGCGTGGCGTTCGCCGAGCGCCGCATAGAGCGAATAGTTTCGGAAGAACGCAAAGGCCACTGGCAAGGGTACGGCGAGCACCGCGGCTACCGGTAGCACGAGCAGCGCCAACGGTTGCATCGCGGCCTGACGTAGCGCCATGCGGATTGCCGCCGCAGGCGCGAGGGGCGAGACAGCACCGGTGAGTCGATCGTGCAAACGCAGGCAAAATACGGCCTCCCAGGCCTGCTTCCACAGGTACAGGAGCGCGGTGAGCAACGACGCGCCAAGGAGTTCGCGCGCGGCGTACCCGCTCCAACTCATCTCCGCGGTGAACCACAGGACGCACAGGCCGAAGGGCAGCGTACCGATCAGGAAGGGCGCGAAGAATGCAAACGGAGCGCCTCGCAGAAGGTGAACGGCTTCTTCGAAAATCTGTACCGCGCCGCGCGGCTTCATAGGCCGTGCATCTCCGACGGCAGTCCGCTCAGGTACGCGCCAATGGAATAGAAAACCACCCAGGCCAGCAGGCAACCCAAGCTCGCAAAGGCCAGCAGCAGAACCAGCCGGGAGGTTGTGTTCGCGGTTTCCGGCGATGCCGCAAGCAGTTTGGCGAGGCATTCCGCGCAAATCACCTTGCCGTCATGTTCCGTCACACACTCGCGGCAGAAGTTGCGGCGGCACGACGGACAACGGGCGGCGGCCTCGCGATCGGGGTGGTGCAGGCAGCGTTGCTGGATCAGAGCGGCGGTTGCGATGGCGGAGCCTCCCCGTCGGCGGAAGCGACTCGGTCGCGTCCCAACCACAACGCTAACAGACCCACTACACCGGCCAGCGAACGCCAGGCGATCGCCACTTTGCCGGCCGTCATCATCCATTCGATGTCCCAGATGGTCGGCGTTCTGGCACCTGTGCGGCCCGCGTCGGCGATCCTGCGAAACAGATCGCCCAGTTGCACCAGCGTACTGACGGCATCGAGCGCAATCAGCGCCGTGGTGAGATAAACCAGCCCCAGCATCGGGCCTTTCAATCCGAAGCGGCGAGGCCTGAGCACGAGCATCGCGCCGAGCACGATTTCACCGAACCAGAACGAAAGGGCGAGGCCAAAACCTTCGCTATACCGGCCCAGGTAGCCAAGCGCGTAAGCGGCGGCATTCGCCAGAATGACGATGTAAAACAGGTACGGAACCAGGCGTCCCGCCGCCGTGGCGGAACCGGCGCTCTCATTGTTCGGCGCAAGGGGCACGCCGGGAGCGAGTTGGGCGTACAAGGGCAGCGAACCCGCGTCGACGTTGAGCGTTCCCTGCACGCCGGCAATGGCGGGTTCCAGCTTGCGCAGCAGCCGTTCATAGTCCGAGACGCGAGTTACCGGTTCCAGAACTTCGGCCGAAACCTCGGTGAGAAGACGGCAGCGGCATCGCTGTCCACGCGCAAAATCGTACACGGCGGTGCCCGCCAGTATCGCGCCAATCAGCCCGAAGAAGATGCGGGCGGCAGCCGCTTCGACTTCGATCATGAATAGAAAGCTGAGCGCGGAACAAGCAAACAAACCGACTTCGAGCCAGATGAGTTGCGGCGTTTCCGTGGCCACCACGGCTTGGATGTCGCCGAGTTGGAAGCGGCGGTACTCTTCCGTGAAGCGCATGGAACGCACCACCAGGATGTGGCCGTCGCCGAGCCAAAGCTGGACCGACCCCATGACGGACCGCTTCTTGCGGCTGAGTCTGACGTATTGGCTGCCGTTCATCCGGCACCGCCTGGCCCACGGCCGGGACGTTGCGCGATCGACCAGAACACGGCGAACCACAACGCGCTTTGCAGGAGGCCCAGCACGATCACCAACAGGAACCTGGCGGTGGTGTAGCGTGGCACCACGCTGCGCGGCTTGCGCCAGAACCATAGCGCCAGCACCACCGATAGCGGCCCGGTGATGAGCGAAGGCCAGAAGAAAAAGAAGAAGCCGCCGAGGTTGATGCCGAGGACAATCGAATCGTACAGCACGCGGCGCTTGTCGAGCATCGCGCCGGCTCCGGGCGTCGCCGGATTGGCGAAGCAGGTGGGACAGATGTGTCCGCCGTTCGCGCCAGTGTCGAGGTCACACAAACCGCAGATGAACCGGCCGCAGGCATCGCACGCCACGGCCGCCCGGCTTTGCGGATGAAAGAAGCAGCTGGACTCGCCCTCGGAGCCGATCGCCTCCGCTCCGCGGCCTGTCAATTTGTTCTGGATCGCGGGGAAAACCGCGGTCCAGGACCTCTTGCCACAGTAAGGACAAGGGGCCCCGCCCGGCTGATTCCACAGTTCCGGCGGGATCCCACCCTGGCAAAAATCACACCGCAGATCGCCGGTCACGGAATCGCGTTTACTTGATCGAAATCACCCGCGTATCGCAGATGTAGTCGTGCAGCGTGCGCTTTTCCGCATCGAACGCGGCGATGATGTAGCCGAGACCGAGGATCAAAGCGCTCACCATCGATGCAAAGTAACGGCCGACACCGCGCTGGAACGTAATCGGAGAACCGTCGGAACGGATCACCTTCAGCCCCATCACCTGCTTGCCGATGGTCGCGCCCTTAGTGGACAGGAAGTAACCCATGTAGGCCGCCGCGCCCGCCATCTGCACCAGTTGCAGAAGGCCGGAGATAGCGATGAGGCTCATCGGGTTGTCGGAGATTGCGCCGACGGCCAACTGCACCGGGAACGAGATCAATGCTCCAGCAATGCCGAGGATCAAGCCGTCGATGAGGATGGCGACAAAGCGGATCCAGAACCCGCCGTAGCGCCGTGGACCCACAGCAGAGGCGCCGCCTTCGCGCATGCGCTGCATATAGGCTGGCTTGCAACCCGCGCACACATAGCCATTGCCGAGGTACACGACATCGTTCATCGAAAACATCTGACCGCAATTGGCACACGTTACGCCCTGGCCCTGCGGCTGTCCGAAGGCCTGCTGCGCGCCCTGATGAAAGGATTGGGCCGCCTGTTGGATGCCCGCGCCGATCTGCGCAAAAGGATCGTTCTGCGGCGCCGGCGGCGTGTAGGCCTGCTGTTGCGGCTGTTGCTGCAGCGGGGCCGCGGCGGGTGCCATTGGCGGCTGCGGCGCTGGTGCTGCTGGCGGCGGAGGCGCGGCCATGGGACGAACCGTGCCCAACGGCTGCCAGTTGCCCATGCCTTCCTTCCAGACCAACGTCTCTTGCCCGATGCTGCCGAGACGGATCATGTTGTCCAAAGTCGCGTCGTCGATTGGGCCCGCTTGACGGCCATTGTCCGCGTAGTACCAGCTCATAGCTTCAGACTTCAGAGTGTATCATTACTTGCCGCCTGCGCTTTCCGCCGTGGGCTCGCTCGCGTCCTTCTGCGGGATCGTGACGGTAAAAACGCTGCCTTCCCCGGGCTTACTGGTTACCGCGATGCTTCCCTCGTGCAGATCGACCAGGCCCTTGGCGATCGCCAATCCCAAGCCCGCGCCGCGTGAAGCGGTTGACGCATCGCCGCGAGGGAATTGCTGGAAGCGATCGAAAATGTAGGGCAGTTCCAATTCGGGTATGCCTTCGCCGGTGTCCTGCACCACGCATCGCAGCAGACCGGGGGCGCGTTCCGCTGTCAGGGTCACAAGCCCGCCGCGAGGCGTAAACTTGATCGCGTTGCCGAGCAGATTGCCCAGCACCTGCGTCAGGCGCAAACGATCGACACGCGCTGTGCGAGGCTTGCCAAGAATTTCGACAGCCAGTCGAACCTCGCGCGATGCCGCTTTCGATTCGAGCAGCACCTCCAGGTCGCTGGTAAGTTGCTGCAAGTCGCATTCTTCCACCTGCAATGGGAAGTGCCCCGCCTCGATGCGCGAAATGTCCATCACCTCGGCAATCAGGTTGCTCAGGTGCGTGGCGGCGGTCATGACATTTGCCACGTAGGCGCTTTGCCGCGGGTTCAATTCGCCGGCCTTGCCTTGCTTGAGCAGCGTCGAAAAGCCGGTGATGGCGTGCAGCGGCGTCAACAGCTCATGGCTCATCTGGGCCAGAAAATCCCGCTTCAGATTGTTGAGGCGCTCCGCTTCCTCATTGCGCGCCGCCAGCAGGGCCGCTTTGGATTGCAGGCGGTAATTCGCGATGCCTCGCTCATGCGCGCTCTGCATGGCGCGCTGCGTAAAATCGAACGACGAACTGAGAACTTCCACACCCACGATTCGATGCTGCGCCGTACGCAGCGCGATCGCCTTCATCCCAATTTCGACGCCATCGTGCGTTGTTTCGGACCAGGGCTCGGAAATGATGCAGCGTTGTGTGGGTTGCGGATTGTCCCAGAATTCGCGAGCCTCTTCCAGGAAATGCTCGAGGAACGAAAAAGGACCACCAAAATCCCACGTGGAATCGGCGGCTTGCACCCACACACTACGGACCCAGCCCGGCAGTTCCTCGATTACCCGAAGCGACCCATCGCGATATTCAAACAAAACAATGTCGAGGCAGCTGAGAAGCTCCGCCGCCATGTGAGATCGAAGACTGTTCACGCTGTTTGCGCAGCCGAGAGAGCTGCTTCTACCAAGGTACCCGCCAGCTGTTCAAATGCTTCTTCCACGCCGTCGCCCGTCTTGGCGCTGGTGGCATGGACGTTCCAACCCTCGCCGGACAGCCCTTCCAACTCGATTGGCGAAATTTCCCAATCCTCGCGCAAATCGCTTTTGTTGGCGAGCAGCACAAATCGCGCATCGGGATGCTCCGCGGCCACCTCACCCTGCAGCCGCAAGGCCGCAAGATAGCTGTCGCGACGTGTCCCATCCACAACCAAAATGTATCCGGACATCCCTCGCAAGTGTTTCATCGACAGACCCGTAAAATTGTCTTCGCCCGCAAGATCCCACAACACCAGCGTGACGTCGTGTCCGGCCGCCCGCAGTTCGCGGCGATCGACGCGTACGCCAACCGTGGTCAGATACCGGTCGTCGTAAATCGACGAGACGAATCGCTTGACGAGGCTGGTCTTGCCTACGCCAAACGATCCGATCAGGCAGACCTTGAAATGCAACATCCCACTCATCTCCCCGCTCGCGCATCGCTTTTGGCGCGAAAGGTCACGCGCCTGCGTAGCGCAGTTCCAGAAACGTCCGCTTCTTCCGTTAACGCCGCCGCGGGCACCTGCAACTGAATCAATCGTTGACGAACCCATTCGGCGCGCTTCCGGCTCAGTTCCCGGTTTGTTTCCGGTGGCCCCACTGGATCGGCCGAGCCGATCACCGCGATCCGAACCACGTGTCCGGTCTTCTCCGAAAAACGCAGAAGTTTCTGGATGTCGCTCGCCGCGTCTTCCAGGTCTTCCTCATCGTCCATCTCATACCTGCCGGCTCCAAAGCGCAAGGCGGTTCTCGACAGGTCGCGTTCCATTTCTTCCAAAGTGCGTTCCGCCGTGAACTTGGGATCGAGCGACAAATGCGCGTCCCAGCGTTGTTCGACGTTGGCCGGATTCAATCCGGTCCCCGCCAGGATCGCGTTCGGGTCCGCCGCCAGCGGATCGCGTAATCCGGT
Source organism: Acidobacteriota bacterium (assembly GCA_018268875.1). GTDB lineage: Bacteria > Acidobacteriota > Terriglobia > Bryobacterales > Bryobacteraceae > F-183. The sequence goes on along the minus strand of JAFDVT010000608.1, from coordinate 6,719 downwards.
GACGCGATACTGTCCTCCCCAGAATGCCCGGTGCGCCGACGTGATCGTAATACCCGCCTCCGAGGATAACCGGTTCAGGAACAGGTTCCAGCGTCCGGAATCGAACCAGGTCCAGTACAGAAAGGCGGCCAGCAGGATGGCGCTTGCCGCAACCAGCGGCTTCCATCGAACCGTGCTTGGCCGAATGCTTTCGTCGGCGCGCCCCAACATACAGGCGTCCAGATACTGCCGGGTTTCGGTGAACCGGCTGATGTCGCCGCGAAACTGTTCCAGCGCTTCGTAGTGCGTAAAGTGGATTCGTTCGAGGTTTTCCTGCATTACCTCGCGAAGCGAACTCGGCGCCGAACCTCGCACCGCGCAGGCGAGCAACGCGCGGGGTCCACCTTGAATCCAGATGCTCAACTCACCGAACTGAACCGTTTCGAGCTCATCGCCGGAAGTGACACGAAACGAATCCACGACAAAATCGCGGATCGCCGTCAACATGCTGGACACCAGCCCCGCGTCGCGCGCCGACGCCGGGTCGAGCGTGCGATGTTCGATCAAAATTCCAGTGTCGCGATGGATCAAAAAAACCTGTTCGACGCGGAACAACGCGCTCCGCAACAGCACGATTTCGCCGTAGCTCTTGCCGGTGCGCAAGGCGTCGAAGCGCCACTTCAAGCTGCGCAGCGACAGGCTCTGTTCGAGCGTGCGCGACAGCCCGTCGATCAAGCTCTGCATCGACGACGCGACTGCCTTGCGCACGGCCGGGCCGATTACCGGAAACAGGACATCGGAAAACCCCTGCGGGTCCCGGCGTCCGAACGTGCGAAGTCCTTCTTCGACGACAGGCTGCATGGACCGCCGCAGTTCCGTGGACGAATTGGCGCTCAAGTCGACGGCGCGCGGCAGGATACGGCTGGTTTCTTCGCTACGCAGTTCCGGCTCGTCGAGCCTCGCGCGCAGCATTTCGAGTTCGTCGAAATCGCGTCCCAGCAGGATACGCCGTAGGCGTTTGTAGTCTTCGGCGCTGGACGGCTTGCGGTCCGCCACGGCGTCCGCCTATTGCGGCTCCGGAGGAGCTTCAGGAAGACGGAAGTCGCCGGTCAAGCGCATCGCCATTTCATTGAGCAACGCGGCAATCGAGGTACGATCCGCCTTGTCGCTGCGTAGTTGGCTGACGTGCCGTTCCAGGTTCTCATTGCCTTCGCGATGGCGATGCTGCATCTCCTGCAGGAGGCTGGTGGACCGGGACAGGATCTCTTCGCGGATCGAGCGGCTGGTTTCCGATACCGCGTCGTTGGATTCGTTCAGGCGCCGCGACAGGTTCTCGTGAATCTCGTGCAGTTCGCGCGCGGCCTGTTGAAACGCGCTGTTGCGTTCGTCCCGTTCGGCCCGCAGGCGCTGCGCCTGCGCCTCGAATTCCCGCTTGATGTAGGCTTCGAGCGCATCCAACCGCTGCTTGGTCATCTCCCGAATCTCGTTCGATTCGCGAAGCAGGGTTTCTTCCAGGCGGCGGAAGCGCTGGTCGTAATCCCGCATCTGCCCGCCGAACAAAATGTCCCGGATCTTATCGACGTTGCCGGTACCGTCCTCATGCGCGGTTCCGATAGGGTTTCCTTCACCCATTTGCATCGTGTTGTTCATGGTCACCGTCCTCTCCGGAGGCAGCCGTCCCGCCACTGCTCAACAACCGATACAGTGTAGCGCGACTGACACCGAGTACCCCTGCGGCCTTCACCTTGTTCCCGCCCACCGCAGCAAGTACTTTCTGCGCGTGCAGGCGCTGAATTTCGTCCAGCGTGACGAGTAGCGTATCACTTCCCGGCGCCTGGACTTCCGCCGTCCGGATACGACTTGGCAGATCGTTTACGTCGACCCAGGGCGGTTCTGCCATCATACACGCATAGCCGATGGCATTTTCCAGGTCGCGAACGTTGCCCGGCCAATGGTAACGCACCAGCAACGCTTCCGCCCGCCGGCGCAGCCCTTCGAATTCCTTGCCGTACCGGGTGGAAAATTGACGGATAAAATGCCGGATGAGCAGCGGAATATCGTCCGGCCGGCTGGCGAGCGGTGGCAGTTTGACTTCCACCATCGAAAGCCGGAAGAACAGGTCCTCGCGAAAGGCCTTTCGTTCGACATCCGCAAGCAGGTCGCGATTGGTGGCCGCCACAATGCGGACATTCACCTTGCGTACGTGGGTGGCGCCGATTCGCTGGATTTCCTGCTGCTGGATCGCGCGTAGCAGCTTGGCCTGCGCGGCAAGCGGTAGTTCGCCCAACTCATCCAGAAACAGGACGCCATTGTGCGCCGCTTCAAAGAGCCCCGTCTTGTCGCTGATCGCGCCGGTAAAGGACCCCTTCAGGTGCCCGAACAGTTCGGACTCGACTAGATTTTCTGGAATCGCCGCGCAATTGCAGATGACAAACGGACCGGAAGCAACCGGGCTCAGGCGATGCAGAGCCTGCGCGACGAGTTCCTTACCCGTACCCGTGGGACCTGTAATCAGCGCCGTCTGAAAATGCGGACCGATGCGGCGCAGGCGTGCGAACACTTCGAGCATCAGCGCGCTGTGGCCAATGATCCCCTGAAACTGGTTGGCTTCGAGAGACTCAGCATCCAGGCGTTGAACTTTGTTGCGGCGCCGCCATTCCGCGATGAGGCCGCCGACGCGTTCCTGCAGCCGTTCTACTTGCAGCGGCTTGTTCAGGTAGTCGCAAGCGCCGTACTGAATGGCCTCGACGGCGGCCTCGGTGGAATAGTGCGCCGTCAAAAGGATCACGTCCACCGTGGGATCCATCGCCACCAGTTGCTTCAGCAATTCCAGGCCGCTCATGCCTGGCATCATCAAATCGAGCAAGACAATCTGCGGATGTTCATCACGCGCGATGTCCAACGCGCGGAGCGGGCTGTTGCAGGTGAGAATCCGGAGGCCGGGTTGCTCGAGAGCGTGCGAAATCAGTTCCAGAGACAGCGGGTCGTCATCTACGCTGAGGAGCGTAACGGGTCGGTGAGATTCCATCTCCTGGAATCATGATGACATGACTTGCGGGAGGAATGGGCTCGAAGCCGCTGCTTTTTTGTGAAGCAACCAACCAAGATCAAGAAGGGCGACGTGATGGCTTTACCGGTGCCGCCACTGCCCGGGGCGCGGAAGCCACGCCTTCGAGCAACATCGCAAGAAGAAGAAAACCAATGAATAACAAACCAATCGTTCCAGGCATCATTTTGAATCTCGCTCTCAACAACTAGAGCGCAGACGATGCGCGAAACAGGTCATTCCTGTGTTTTCTTTTTCAGTTCTTCGATCTCGCCCTTGCGGCGAAGCGTCGGAGCTTTCTTCTTCGGCGTTTCGGCGGCCTTCTTTTCCGCCTCCTTGCGAGCCTTCACTTCTTCCACCGACATCATGGACTCGCGCTCCGCCTTGATCTTTTCCTCGCGCGTCGCCACTTCGCGACCGCGCTCTTTGATGTCCTGCTGCGACAGTTCCAGGCTGTCCTGCGTGGTCTCGACGGCCTGCTTCAGCACGAACTCATACCGCTGGTAGTCCTTGGGCGGCGCGCTCAACACCTTTTCCAGATCCGCGAGCAGTTCCTTTTCCGCGGCGGCGACCGCCGCAAGACCCACCGTGATATCCAGTTTGCGGCGCAACGCGTCGTCGGCCACCGTGTCGATCGCTTCGATAATCTGCGTGAAGTCTTCGAGCGTATCGTGCACAAACACCGACCGGCCGGGCTTTTCCTTGGACAGCGTCTGCTTCAGCATGTCCACGCGCTGCCGGGCGAAGTAGATGTACAACTTCAGGCGTTCGTTCGGTTCCTGCACTTCGCGCACGCGATCCGCCTCGTCGGGGGTCAGGAAGTCGCGTTCTTGGGCATTGCCCAGCAATGCCGCGGCGGCGCAAAGAACGAAAACCGGAAGCAGCTTCATGACTTGGTAAAGATTCCGTTCACGATCTCGTCGTTGATCTCTTCCAGCCGTCCCACGACCTTCTTCACCACCGGACGATCATCGACGCTCACTTCGGACTCCATGCTGCGCAAGCGGCGGATCAGCAGTTGAATCCGCTGTTCCACTTTCTTGAACTGCTTGGCGTTCTTGCGCGGATCCTTGCCGGTGGCCTTCAGCGAGTCGTGACAGACTTGCACCGCATCGCCGATTTCGAGCACCGCGCCTTCAAACCGGTCGTATTTGGCTTCCTTATACAGCGACCGCGCCGTATCGAGCATGTTGTGGGCATGATCCAGCGCGTATTCCGCCCGCCGGTCCAGGTTCTGCTCCGCCTTCACAGAATCAAGATCCTGCGCGAATGCGGCGACGGCGGAAGCGAAGATAACAGCGAAAACCACCTGCGAGGACTTCATAACAGTTCGACTACTTTCGCGAAAGCTCTTTCTCTAAAATTTTAACGCGCTGCCTCGCCTGGAACTCCTGGTCCGGATGCTTGCCGCTCGATGAGGCCAGAAATTTCTGATACGCCTCGAGCGCGGGCTTTTGCTGCTTATTCTTGTCCAGCACGATGGCCCGCAGAAAGAAATGGCCTGCCGTCTCGGCGTTCAGCTGCTTTACTTTATCAAGCGCCGCGAGCGCCGTGGCATAGTCTTCGGCCATCACCAGCATGCCCGCCATCTCGGTCCATGCCTCGACATTGGTAGGCTTCAGCTTGGCCGCCGCAAAGAACGTGTTGGCCGCTTCCTGAAATCGCTTCTGATCCCGCAGAATCCGGCCCCGGATCATGTACAACTCCGGTTCCTTCGGTTCGGCGGCGATGGTGCGGTCAATCAATACCAGCGCCTTGTCGGGCTTGCCGCTCTGCAGATACGCTTTGGCGAGCGCGTAACTGTTGCCGGCCGTCGGCGACTTCGCCACCGCGATCTCCAACGGTCCTACGGCTTCGGCGAACTTGCCCTGGTCCAGCAGCAACGCGCCCAGCCGCTCCTGTCCGGCGGCCACCTGCGGGAACTTGCGGTACAAGTCCATCGCGGCGTCGACTTGCTTTTTCTCTTCGTACACGGCGGCCAATTCCAGAACCGCATCGCCGTACTGGCCAGGATCCAGTTCCCCGGCCTTCAGGAACTCCGGCTGGGACTCGGCCAGCTTTCCCTGCTTCATCAGGCTGCGCGCCAACCCATACTGCGCGACTGCCGACTTTGCGTCGATTCCCAATGCCGTGCGATACCGCGCCTCGGCCTCGGCGAACTGATTCTCGTTGAGGTAGGCCTCCGCCAGGTAGTAGACCGGACGGAATTCGTTCGGCTTCTGCTGCACGGCGTCGGCGAGCAGCGGAATCGCGTCCTTTGTTTTGCGATTTTCGACCAGGATAATGCCCAGGTTCAACTCCGCCTGGTACAGATTGGGCTTCAGCGCCAGAGTCTTGCGATAGCTGTCGATGGCTTCGGCGTCTTTGTGGATGGCGGAGTTCGCAAGGCCCAGGTGGAACCACGAATAGTAGTCGCTCGCGTCCGCCGCGACCGCTTTCTGAAAGTGCCCGATCGCTTCTTCGAACTTCTGATCCTCAATCGCCTTGGCGCCCAATGCCGAATGGTCCTGGCCAAGCGTCAACAACAGTGGGATCAGAAGTAGCGTCATAGTTCCTTGGCCAGAAATTGGCCCGTATAGCTGTTGGGGACGGCGGCGATCTGGTCGGGGTTTCCTACCGCGACAATTTGTCCGCCTTTGCCGCCACCTTCGGGACCCAGGTCGATCACCCAGTCTGCCGTCTTGATCACGTCCATATTATGTTCGATGATCAGGATGCTCGCGCCGTTGGCGATCAGACGTTGGAACGCGTCGAGAAGCTTCGCGATGTCGTCGAAGTGCAACCCGGTGGTGGGCTCGTCAAAGATGTACAGCAGCCCTTCCGAGGACGACTGACCTAAGTGCGCCGCAAGTTTGACGCGCTGCGCCTCGCCACCCGATAACGTAGTGGCGGATTGCCCCAGCCGCAGGTACCCGAGGCCCACATCGTCCAGAACCTTTAACTTGGCCGTCAGCCGCTGGTGATCGGAAAAGAATCCCAGGGCTTCCTTGATGGTCAGTTGCAGGACTTCATGGATGTTCAAGCCCTTGTGGCGAACCTCCAGCACGCCGCTCTTGTACCGCGTGCCTTTGCATTCGTCGCAAATCAGCTCGACATCGGCCAGGAACTGCATTTCCACCGTCACCGTGCCGTCACCTTGGCACGTTTCGCAGCGCCCGCCCGGGATGTTGAACGAGAAGTGTCCCGGCCCGTAGCCACGCCGGTCGGCTTCCGTGGTCGACGCGAAAATTTCTCGAATGATGTCGAACGCCTTCACGTACGTCACCGGGTTCGAACGCGGCGTGCGGCCAATCGGCGATTGATCCACCAGAATCACCTCGCGCAACAGGTTCGCACGTTCGACACGCCTGCAGGTGACCTTTTCGACCGAAAACTCGTTCTCGTCCGAAGCCTGTTTGGGCGTATCCCGCTTCAACAGCTTTTCGAGCGACTTGTGGATCACCTCATGCACCAGCGTGCTCTTGCCGGAACCCGATACGCCGGTCACCGCCACCATCATGTTCAGCGGCAGTTCCACGTCGATGCCCTTCAGGTTGTGCGCCCGCGCACCGATAAACTTCACCGTCTTTTTGGCGTTGAACGGACGCCGCTTCTGCCCGGTGGAGGTCTGCAAGTCGCCACGCAGATACTTGCCCGTCAGCGACTTGTTCTTGGCTCCGGTCAGCTCTTTGAACGAACCTTCGAAGATCACCTC